>JBQCHW010000319.1:0-4164 GCA_051954315.1 Solirubrobacterales bacterium | reverse complement strand
CTTCCGCTTCGGCCTGCCGACGATGCCGGCCGAGGCCTCGCTCTACCTGCTCAACTTCGTCGACCGCCTGATCATCGTCCGCACCCTCGGGCTCGCCGAGGCCGGCCTCTACTCGCTCGCGGTCAAATTCGCGCAGGCGGTCAACGTCCTCGTCCGCGGCTTCCAGCTTGCGTGGCCGCCGCTCGCCTACTCGATCCGGGAGGACGAGGAGGCCCGGCGTGTCTACGCAACCGTCGTCACCCTCTTCGTCGCCGGCTGCGCCTGGGTCGTCGCCGGGATGTGGCTGCTCTCGCGCTGGATCGTCCGCGCCCTCGCCGACCCGAAGTTCTTCGACTCCTACGAAGTGATCGGGCTGATCTCCACCGCGGTCACCCTCTACGCGCTCTACCTCGTCCTCGTGGTGATCCTCGGCCGCACCGGCCGCACCGAGTTCAACCTTCCCGCGGCGATCGCCGCCCTCGTCGTCAACGTCGTCCTCAACCTCGTCCTCGTCCCGCCGCTCGGCATCGTCGGCGCCGGCCTCGCCCTCGTCGCCTCCTACGTCGTCGTGCTCGGCCTCATGTACGCGTTCACCCAGCGCCTCTTCCCGGTCCCCTACGAGTGGGGCCGGCTGCTGCGCGTCGTCTTCACCGTCGCCGCCCTCGTCGGCCTCGCCGAACTCTTCCTCCCGACCTCCGGCGCCCTCGGCCTGCTGATCCGCACCGCCCTCTTCGCCGCCTACCCACTCCTCCTCCTCGGCACCGGCTTCTTCACCGCCGGCGAGCGGATGTGGCTGGCCCGCCTCCGACATCCCAGCGCGGTGATCGCCGGACTAGCTTCCCTCCGCGCCCAACCGGCCGCCGTCAACGGCCAGATCCCCGAGGTCTACGAGGTGGAGCGGCTCGACGAAGACGTTCGTTCCTGAGCTTTGTCCCGCAGCGATTCGCCGCGGTTGGAGAAGAGCGCTTGGCGGGCGTGGGCCCAGTAGACGGGCGTCGGTTGCTTGGGGAGGAGGCTCGCGGCCATGGCGCGGGCGGTGTAGGACCAGGCGGTGAGGATGCGGACGGCGAGGGCGGCTCCGCGGCCGTGGTGCTTTCGCATGTAGAGGTTGCGGTTGCGGTGGAATTCGACGATGCGGGGGAGGCCTTTGGCGAGGTCGGTGGAGAGCTGGTCGTGGTGGGCGGCCTTGGCGGTGGGGACGTAGAGGGAGTGCCAGCCGGCGTCGCGGAGGCGCTTGGCGAAGTCGCACTCGTCGTAGTAGACGAAGAACTCGGGGTCCATGTAGTCGACGGAGGCGGCCGCCTCGCGGCGGACCATCAGCGCGCTCGACTGCGCCCAGTCGACGCTGCGCACCTCGCTGCCGCCGCTTTGCACGGTGAGCCGGCGGTGGAGGAAGAGGGCGCCCGCTAGGGCGGTGCCGACGCCGGGGAAGCGCCAGGCGCAGGGCACGGGCTTCCCGTCTGAGTCGAGCAGCTGCGGGGTCGCGGCGGCCGCTTTCGGTTCGCGCTCCATCACTTCCAGCAGCGCTTCGACCGCCCCCGGCCGCAGCTCGGAGTCCTCGTTCAGCAGCAGGCAGTACTTGCCCTGCGCTTCGCGCATCAGGGTCGAGTCGTTCTCGGCCTTGCCGGTCCGCCGCTCGAGCGCGATCAGGCGGATCTCGTCGCCGAGCGCCCGCACCGCCTCAGCCGAGCCGTCCTCGGAGGCGTTGTCGAGGACGAGGATCTCGCGTTCGATGGGTTCGGGGTGGGCACGCTCGATCGCGGCGAGGCAGGCGAGCAGGTACTCGCGGCCGTTCGTGTTCACGACGCAGTAGGAGAGCGTGGGGGCCAAGACGCTGACGATAATCCGCCCGCACGTAATACATGTCTTACATGTCCGACAAATGAAGGTCCAACTCGTCGACCCCTCGGCGTTCACGCCGCCCTACGACCGCGCGCTCGCGGCGGCGCTCGCGCGCACCGGCGCCGAGGTCGAGCTACTGACCACGCGCTTCCTCTACGGGCCGGTGCCGCCGGCCGAGGGCTACCGGGTTGAGGAGCTCTTCTACCGCCGCTCCGCCAGCCGCGGGCTCGAGGCACCGGCGCGCCTGCCGTTCAAGGCCGCCGAGCACGTTCCCGACATGCTGCGCTTCCGCCGCGCCGCCGACGCCGACGTCCTCCACTACCAGTGGCTGACGATCCCCTTGCTCGACGTCCGCCTGCTGCCGCCGAACCGCCCGCGGCTGATGACCGCTCACTACATCCTGCCGCCGCAACCGAGCCGCCGGCAGGTCCGCTCCGCCCACCGCGTCTTCGGCGCCATGGATGCCGTCGTCGCCCACTCCGAGCACGGCGCCACCCGCCTCCGTGACGAGGTCGGCCTCGATCCGGCCAAGGTCCGCGTCGTCCCCCACGGCGCCTTCGACTACCTGACGCGGCTGCCCGAGGAGAAGCCGCTGCCGCCGGAGCTGGAGGGCGGGGAGGGTCCGGTGATCCTCTCCTTCGGGCTGCTGCGCCCCTACAAGGGAATCGAGAACCTGCTCGCGGCCTACCGGCGGATGACCGTCGCGGTGCCCGCCCCGCCCGAGCTCTGGATCGTCGGCAACCCGCGGATGGACGTCGGACCGCTGCGGGAGCTGGCGGCCGAGGCGGGCGGCCGCGTCCGCTTCGTCACCCGCTTCGTCGAGGACGCCGAGATCCCGGCGATCTTCCGCCGCGCCGACCTCCTCGTCCTTCCCTACCTCGACGCCGAGCACTCCGGCGTCCTCTACACCGGCCTCGCCTTCGGCAAGCCGATGATCCTCAGCGCGGTCGGCGGCTTCCCCGAGGTGGCAGAGGCCGGCGCCGCCAGGCTCGTCCCCCCAGGCGACATCGCCTCCCTCGCCGCGGCGCTGGAGGAGCTGGCCGGCGACGAGACCGCGCGCCGCAACCTTGCCGCCGCCGCGACCCGCGCCGCCGCCGGTCCCTTCTCCTGGGATGAGGCCGCCCGCCGCACGCTCGAGCTCTACCGCGAGCTGCTGGAGGTGCGCTCGTGACCACCCTCGCCGCGATCCTCTTCTGGCTGAGCGCCAGCGCGATCGTCTACACCCACCTCGGATATCCGCTGCTGCTGATGGGACTGGTGCGGGTGAAGAAAGAGCCGCGGCCTTTTAAGCCGCGCGGTACGGGTTCCGACTCGCCCGATCTCCCGACCGTCTCCCTGATCATCCCCGCCTACGACGAGGAGGAGGTGATCGCCGAGAAAGTCGCCAACGCGCTCGCCCTCGACTACCCGCGCGACCGCCTGCAGGTGATCGTCGCCTCCGACGGCAGCAGCGACGCCACGGCCGAGCGCGCCCGCGCCGCCGGCGCCAGCCTCGTCCTCGAGCTGCCGCCGGGCGGCAAGGTCGCCGCCCTCAACGCCGCCGCCGAGCAGGCGGCCGGCGACGTCCTCGCCTTCTCCGACGCCAACAGCGTCTGGGCGCGGGATTCCCTGCGCCGTCTCGTCGCCCCTTTCGCCGACCCGGGCGTCGGCTACGTCTGCGGCCAGGTTCGCTTCCTCGACCCCGACGGCAACAACCTCGAGGGCACCTACTGGCGCTACGAGATGGCGGTGCGGGAAGCGGAGTCGGCGCTGGGCGGCGTCACCGCCGGCAACGGCGCGATCTACGCGGTGCGCCGCGACGCCTTCATCCCACTGGCGCCGTCCGGCAGCCACGACCTCAGCTTCCCCTTCCGGCTGGCCAAGCGCCGCCTGCGCTCCCTCTACGCCCCCGGCGCCCGCGCCGAGGAGAAGATGGTGCCGACGATCGAGGGCGAGTTCGCCCGTAAACGGCGGATGATGGTCGGCCTCTGGGACATCGTCGTCGGCGAAGGGATGCTCTCGCCGCGCGGCTACCCGGCGCTCTATGCGTTCGAGATCGCCTCCCACCGGCTGCTGCGCTACCTCAGCCCGCTGTTGCACCTGATCGCCTTCGTCGCCAACCTCTTCCTGCTCGGCGACGGCTGGCTCTACGACCTCGCCTTCGTCCTCCAGCTCGGCTTCCTCGCCGCCGCCCTGCTCGCCCGCTCGGTGCCGATTGGACCCTTCCGCATCGCCCGCTATTACCTACTGACCACCGCCTCGATCGCTCTCGGCCTCTGGGACCGCCTCCGCCACGGGGCAGGCGGCCGCTGGGAGAAGGCGGCGGGAACCCGGTGACCGGCGCATATCGGCGTCCACGGTCGC
>JBQCHW010000318.1:0-7302 GCA_051954315.1 Solirubrobacterales bacterium | reverse complement strand
TCAGTGCCAGTCCTCGTCGCGGACCTGGCCGTCTGGCGCAACGACGACGTGGATACCGTCGAGGGCGGGGTCGGAGGCGGGGAGGTCGCGGCGCAGGTGGCCGCCGCGCGACTCGCGGCGGCGCAGGGCGCTGGCGGCGAGCGCCCGCGCCAGCGGGTAGGGGTTGGAGATCAGCCGCGCCAGGTCATCGGGGTTGCGCATCGGCCCGGCGTAGCGCCAGACCGCCTCGCGGGTCTCGCTGCTCGGCGGCTCGAAGCGCCACTGCGGCGGCTCCGGACGGCTCGCCGTCCGCTCTTCCTCGACCGCCGCCCCGGCGGCGCGGCCGCCGAAGACGAAGCACTCGCTGAGCGAGTTGGAGGCGAGGCGGTTGGCGCCGTGCAGGCCGGTGCAGGAGACCTCGCCGACCGCGTAGAGACCGGGGAGCGAGGAGCGGCCGTCGATGTCCACCGCGATCCCCCCCATCATGTAATGGGCGGCGGGGGAGACCGGGACCGGTTCGCGGTGCGGGTCGAGGCCGGCAGCGGCGAGCGAGGCGAAGACGTTGGGGAAGCGGGCCGGGTCGATCTCGCGCAGGTCGAGGTCGACCGAGGGCTTCCCGTCGACCCGCATCTTCTCCAGGATCGCCGCCGTCACCGCGTCGCGCGGGGCGAGCTCGTCGGTGAAGCGCTCGCCGTCGGCGCCGAGCAGCTTCGCCCCCTCGCCGCGGATCGCCTCGGTGATCAGGACGCCGTCGTCGGGGGTGCCGGGGATTGCCAGCGCGGTCGGGTGGAACTGGCAGAACTCGAGGTCGGCGAGGTCGGCGCCGGCGAGCGAGGCGAGGACCGGGCCGGCCCCGATCGCCCCGCGCGGGTTGGTCGTCCGCCGCCACAGCGCCGCGGCGCCGCCGGTGGCGAGGATCGTTGCCGCCGCTCCGACCAGCGCGGCGCTAGAGACGACCCCGTGGCAGCGCTCGCCGTCGCTCCAGAGCGCCAGCGCCGAGGTCCGCTCCATCACCTCGATCCGCTCCTGCGCGGCCACCATCACCGCCAGCTTCGAGGTGATCTCGTGGCCGGTCTGGCTGCCGCCGGCGTGGACGATGCGGCGGTGGGTGTGGCCGCCCTCCAGCGCCAGGCCCAGTCGCCCCTCGTGGTCGACGTCGAAGACGACGCCGCGGGCGATCAGGTCGCGGACCACGGCCGGCGCCTCCTCGACCAGCGCCCGCACGGCGGCGGTGCGGCAGAGGCCACGTCCCGCGGCAATGGTGTCGGCGGCGTGGAGGTCGGGAGAGTCGTCGGGTTCGAGCGCCGCGGCCAGCCCGCCTTGGGCCCAGAAGCTGGCGCTCTCGCGGAGCGGGGTGCGGGAGACGAGGCAGACCTGGGCGCCGAGCTCGGCCGCCCGCAGCGCGCTCCAGAGGCCGGCGGCGCCGCCGCCGACCACGGCGACGTCGAACTCGACCGGCCGCGTTATCGGCCCTCGGCCTCTCGTCTCAAAGTGTCGAGCTGCTCCTGCAGCCACCGCGCCGCGCTCTGGCGCGCCCGCGCCAGCTCGTCGGCGACCGTGGCCTCGACGGTCGCGGCGCGGCTCTCGGCGGCCTCGACCCGTTTCTCCGCGGCCCCGACCTGGGACTCGATCTCGCCCAGCCGCTCCTCGGCGGCCGCCAGCGCCTGCTCCTTCTCGCCGCGCTCGCGCTCGAGGTCGGCTTCCAGCGCCTTGATCTCCTCTTCGGCCCGGCGCTCGGCCTCGGCGGCCAAGGACGCCGCCTCATCCAGCCGCCGCTCCGCCTCGGCGATCCGGCTCTGGAGATTGTCGTCGCTAGGACTGGTCTCAGCGCTCATCTGCACGCAATCTATCTCTGCTCCGCCAGTACCGCGCGGTAGGCCTCGATCACCCGTTCCGCCATCGCCGCGGCCGAGAGGCTCGCCGCTCGCCTCGCGCCGGCGACACGGGGATCGGAGGCTTCGAGGTGGCGCTTCGCGACCGCGCTCCATATAGAGACGTCGAACGGGGCGCTGAGGCAGCCGTCGATGCCGCCGAGCGCGTAGGGGGCGATCCCGACCGGGGTCGAGAGGACCGGGACATCGCAGGCGAGCGCCTCGATCGCCGCCATCCCGAAGCCCTCGTAGTCGGAGGTGACGAGGACGGCGTCGGCGGCATTCATCCACAGCGGCATCTGCTCGGGCTCGATCGATCCGCCCGTGAGCAGATCGGCCTCGCAGGCGGCGGCGAGCTCGGCGGCGCGATCGTGGCGCTTCTCCGGCCGGGCCGGGTTGGCGGGGAAGAAGAGGAAGCGCCCCTCGGGGTCGAGCCCGAGCTCCCGCCGTGCCTCCGCCCGGGGCCGCGGTCCGAAGCGCCCCAGATCCGGCCCGCAGGGGAGGACCGCCGAGCCGGGGACGGGAGGCAGCCCCGGCCGCCCGTCCTCCTCCTCGAACAGCGCCCGCGAGACCCCGGCGACGAGATCCAGCCGCCAGGCGAGCCGGCGCGAGAGGTGCCCGACCAGGTGGTGGCGGACGTCGGTGCCGTGGAAGGTGACGACCAGCGGCCGCGCCCCGGCCAGCCGCGCCACCCATCCCGCCAGCCCGTAGTGGGCGTGCACGAGGTCGAAGCGCTCGCGCCGCAGCAGCGCCCGCAGCCGCCGCGTCGCCGGCAGGTACTCGTTGCGGCCGCGGGCGAATTCGAAGAGGTCGACCTCGACGCCGCGCTGCCGCACCTCGTCGACCTGGTCGCGGACCCAGCGCCCACGCTGCGGCGCTGAGGCGTCGGGCATGAAGTTGGTGACGACGAGGACCCGCACCGAGGGCAGGGTATTAGGCGAACGCCGAACTGGGTAGACGCTGCGTCAACGTGAGAGACGGCCGCCCCTCGAACAAAATCCTCGCGCTGGCCGGTGCCGGCGCCGTCCTCACCGGGGTGGTGGTCGCCCTCGTGGTCGGCTTCCTGATCGGGCACGCGACCGGGCCGACGAAGACGACGACCGAAACCGTCGCCGCCAGAGCCGCCGCCCCGGGCGGAGAGACCGTCGGCGACATCGCCTCGGCACCTGCCTTCAGCGCCGAAGAACTCGCTGCCGACCCGCGCGAAAACTGGCTCACCAACGGCGGCTCGCTCTCCAACGCCCGCTACTCGCCGCTCGACGAAATCGACACCGACAACGTCGAGGACCTGAAGGGCGTCTGGATGACCCATCTCAACGGGTCCGGCGAGGCGACGAAGTACTCGGCCGAGTCGACCCCGATCGTCTACCGGGGCGTGATGTACGTGCCGACCGGCGCCGACGACGTCTTCGCGGTCGACGTCAAAACCGGCAAAAAGCTCTGGGTCTACGAAGCCCACATGCCGCCGGAGATCGACACGATCTGCTGCGGCTGGACCAACCGCGGCGTCGCCCTCGGCGAGGGCATGGTCTTCCTCGGCCAGCTCGACGGCTCGCTCGTCGCGCTCGACCAGAAGACCGGCGAAGTGAAGTGGAAGGCGACGGTTGGCAAATGGCAGGACGGCGAAACCGTCACCTCGGCGCCGCTCTACTACAACGGCCGCGTCTACAGCGGCGTCTCCGGCGGCGAGTTCGGGATCCGCGGCCGCCTCACCGCGCTCGACGCCAAGACCGGCAAGGTCGACTGGAAATTCTGGACGATCCCGGGGCCGGGCGAAGAAGGGCACGAGACCTGGGAAGGCGGCGAATCCTGGAAGGAAGGCGGAGCGCCGATCTGGAACACGCCCGCCGTGGATCCCGAACTGAACATGCTCTATTTCTCGACCGGCAATGCCTCGCCCGACCTCAACGGCAGCGGCCGCCCCGGCGAAAACCTCTTCACGGCCTCGATCGTCGCGATCGACGCCGCCACCGGCAAATACAAGTGGCACTTCCAGGAGGTCCACCACGACATCTGGGACTACGACGCACCGAGTCCGGTCGTTCTCTGGAACGCCAAGATCGACGGCGAAGAGGTGAAGGGGCTGAGCCAGCCGGGCAAGACCGGGTGGCTCTACATGCTGAACCGGGAAACCGGCAAACCGGTCCACCAGATCGTCGAGAAAAAGGTCCCGCAGAACAAAGAGCAGCAGGCGACCTGGCCGACCCAGCCCTACCCGCTGACCGACTCCTTCGTGCCGCACGACGTCACCGAAGGCCAGTTCGAAGAGATCAAGGAACTGGCCGAGCAGACCTTCGAAGGCAAAGACCTGAAGATCGGCAAGGGGGAGATCTTCGACCCGTTCGGCGGCGAATCGAAGGTGGTCGCGCCGGGGCCGAGCGGCGGCACCAACTGGCCGCCCTCGAGCTACAACCGCAATACCGAAGACGTCTACGTCTGCGGCATCTCCAGCTACGCCGGCTACCAGACCCACGGCCTCGAAAAACTCAGCCGCGGCCAGGTGTACCTCTCGAGCGTGCTGACCCTGACCGGCTTCGGCACCTACAACGGCACCCTGACGGCGCAGAACGTCAACACCGGCGAGATCGACTGGCAGCGCGAATTCGAAGGCGAATCCTGTTACTCGGGGACGACGACGACCGCGGGCAACCTCGTCTTCGTCGGCCACTCGAGCGGCGAGCTCTCCGCCTACGACGCCTCCAGCGGCGACGAAGTGTGGTCGTTCCAGACCGGCGCCGGCGCCAACTCCACCCCGGCGGTCTTCGAATGGGAAGGCAAGGAGTACGTCGCCTTTTATGCCGGCGGCAACTCGCTGGCGGCGAGCGCCCACGGCGACAACCTCTGGCTCTTCTCGCTGGAAGGCGAAATGGAAGAGGTCGAAGGCGGCGGCAAAGCCGAACAGGGCCAGCACGCCGGTGAGGAAACTCCGCAGCCCGAAGTCGAGGAATCGGAAGGCTCACCCTCCGAAGCGGCTGGCGGCGGCACCGAAGGCAAAGAAAACGTCGAACAGGAATCGGCGGGCGGCGACGCGATGGCCGGCAAGAACGTCTTCGCCGAAAACTGCTCGGTCTGCCACGGCGCCGATGGCCACGGAGGCAACGGCGGGCCCGACCTGGCGACGCAGCCGAAAGCGAAAACCCTGAACGGCGCGATCGAACAGGTCACCGAAGGGGGCGGCGGCATGCCGGCCTTCGCCGAATTGCTCTCGACGAAGGAGATCGAAGACGTCGCCGCCTACGTCGTCGAATCGATCAACGGCAAGTAGCTCTCAGTCATCCGGCAGGCGCGGCGGCGCGGAGTGGTAGCTCGCCGGGGTCTTCGAGAGCCTGATCGGGTTGCGGGGAAGGCGGACCGGCGGGCCGTCCTCGCGGGGGATCTCGGCGATCGGGTCGAGGCCGATCCGATCGGCGAACTCGAAGGCGGCGGCGATGTCGTTGACGACGCCGGCGGGGACGCGCCGCGCCCTCAGCAGCTCGACCCACTCGGCGGCGGGACGGGCGGCGAGGGCGCGCTCCAGCAGCGGCTTCAGCTCGTCGCGGTTCTCGACCCGGGCCGGGTTGGTGGCGAAGCGCTCGTCGTCGGCGAGGCCCGGCTCCTCGATCGCCTCGCAGAGCTCGCGGAACTGGCGGTCGTTGCCGACCGCGAGGACCAGCTCGCCCTCGCCGCAGCGCAGCAGTTCGTAGGGGGCGATGCTGGGGTGGCGGTTCCCCATCCGCCCCGGGACGACGCTGGCGACGGTGTAGGCGGAGGACTGGTTGACGAGGGCGGCGAGCAGGGCGGAGAGGAGGTCGACCTCGATCAGCTGTCCTTCACCGCTCTCGCGACGGTGCTCGAGCGCGGCGAGGATGCCGACCGCGGCGTAGAGGCCGGCGATCACGTCGACCAGCGCAACCCCGACCTTCAGCGGCTCCCCCTCGGGCTCGCCGGTGATGCTCATCAGGCCGCCGAGCGCCTGCACCAGGAGGTCGTATCCCGGCAGCTCCGCCCCGGCACCGCTGCCGCCGAAGCCGGTGATCGAGCAGTAGACGAGGCCGGGGTTCTCGCTCGCGAGGCTCTCGTAGTCGAGCCCGAGCTTCGCCATCACCCTGGGCCGGAAGTTCTCGACGACGACGTCGCTTTCGAGCGCCCGCCGCCGCGCCTCGGCCAGGTCGCCAGCCTCGCCGAGGTCGAGGGCGACGCTGCGCTTGTTGCGGTTGACCGCCTGGAAGTAGGTCGCCTCGCCCGTCTCGTCGTGGGGCGGTCCCCAGGAGCGGGTGTCGTCGCCGGTTCCGGGTCGCTCGACCTTGGTCACCTCGGCGCCGAGGTCGGCGAGGGTCATCGTCGCCAGCGGCCCGGCGAGGACCCGCGAGAAGTCGAGGATCCGCAGTCGCCCCAGCGCCGAGTCGGCCATTAGTTCACGATCCTAGGACCCCGCAACCCCGCATCGAGCCGCCGCCCGAGAACAGAAGGACGCCCACATGTCATCCACCACCGCCGCGCCGCCGATCAAGCCCGCCGACTACCTCGCCCTCGATTCCCTGCTCTCCGACGAGGAGCGCGACATCCGCGACACCGTCCGCGCCTGGGTGCGCGACAAGGTCGTGCCGAACGTGGGGGAGTGGTTCGAGGAGGCGACGGTGCCGGTGGGCGAGCTGGCGCCGGAACTGGGCAAGCTCGGCGTGCTGGGGATGCACTTGGACGGCTATGGCTGCGCGGGCGCGAGCGGAACCGCGTACGGCCTCGCTTGCATGGAGCTGGAGGCGGGGGACAGCGGCATCCGCAGCCTCGTCTCGGTCCAGGGCTCGCTGGCGATGTACGCGATCTGGCGCTGGGGCTCCGAGGAGCAGAAGCAGGAGTGGTTGCCGCGGATGGCCGCGGGCGAGGCGCTCGGCTGCTTCGGCCTGACCGAGCCCGATGCGGGCTCGGACCCCGGCTCGATGCGGACGCGGGCGCGGCGCGACGGCTCCGACTGGATCCTCCACGGGCAGAAGATGTGGATCACCAACGGCTCGGCCTCCGAGGTCGCGGTCGTCTGGGCGCAGACCGACGAGGGCGTCCGCGGCTTCCTCGTCCCCAAAGGGACCAAGGGCTTCACCACCCAGGACATCCACAAGAAGCTCTCGCTGCGGGCCTCGATCACCTCCGAGCTGCTGCTCGACGACGTGCGGCTCCCGGCCGACGCGGTCCTCCCCGAGGTCAGCTCGCTGAAAGGGCCGCTCTCCTGTCTCAACGAGGCTCGCTACGGGATCGTCTGGGGCGCCGCCGGGGCGGGGCGCGCCTGTTACGAAGCGGCGCTCGAGTACGCGCTCGAGCGGACCCAGTTCGACCGCCCGATCGCGTCCTTCCAGATCCAGCAGCAGAAACTGGCGCAGATGGTGCTGGAGGTGAACCGCGCCACCCTGCTCTCGATCCACCTGGGGCGGATGAAGGACGCGGGCACCCTGCGGCCCGAGCACGTCAGCCTCGGCAAGCT
>JBQCHW010000317.1:0-2615 GCA_051954315.1 Solirubrobacterales bacterium | reverse complement strand
TGGCCGGCGAGGACCTGGAAGAGCTCGGCGCCGAGAACATCGACGCCGCCGAGCTCGGCGCCGACGTCCCCGAGGCCGAGATCGGCCTGCGGCTCGACCGCGGCGAGCACGCCGCCCACGTCTGGTTCTCCGACCTCGGCTACGACTACGTCAAGCTCAACGCGGAATACACGACGTGAACGCTCGCTACGACAGCAGCAGCGTCGGCACCCTGCTCGAGGCGCTCCCCTACATCCGCGAGTTCCACGGCCGCACCGTGGTGATCAAGTACGGCGGCGCGGCGATGCTCGACGAGGAGCTGCGGGAAGCGTTCGCCACCGATGTCGTCCTGCTCAAGTACGTGGGCCTCAACCCGGTGATCGTCCACGGCGGCGGCCCCGAGATCACCCGCTACATGGAGAAACTCGACCTCGAGGTCCGCTTCCACGAGGGCCTGCGGGTCTCCGACGCCGAGACCGTCGAGGTCGCGCAGATGGTCCTGGCCGGGAAGCTCAACTCCGAAATCGTCCAGCGGCTGAACCGCCACGGCCAGGCGGCGGTCGGACTCTCCGGCGAGGACGGGAACCTCTTCGAGGTCTCGCCGGTCGCCAACGCCGAGCAGGTCGGCTTCGTCGGCACGGTCGATCGAGTGGATGTCGACGTGCTCGAGCACATCGCCGCCGACTACATCCCGGTGATCGCCTCCTCGGCCTCCGACCGCGGCGGCCAGTCCTACAACGTCAACGCCGACGAGGCAGCGGGCAAGGTCGCCGCCGCCCTGGGGGCGCACAAGGCGATCTTCCTCACCGATGTCAAGGGATGGCTGGAAGATGCAGCCGACGAGGATTCGCTGATCTCCAGCTGCACCGTCGACGAGGTCGAGGCGCGACTGGAGAGCCTGGAGGGCGGGATGCGGCCGAAGCTGCAGGCCTGCGTCGACGCGATCCGCGGCGGCACCGGCTCGGCGGCGATCATCGACGGCCGCCGTCCGCACAGCCTCCTGCTCGAGCTCTTCACCGACGCCGGCATCGGCACCATGGTCACGCCATGAGCGACGTCGCCGAGGGGATCGGCCTGGAGGAGACCCGTTCGCTGGAGGAGCGGTACCTGATGCGGACCTACAAACGGGCGCCGGTCGACTTCGTCAAAGGCGAGGGGCCGCTGCTCTGGGACGCCGACGGCAAGCGCTACCTCGACTTCCTCACCGGGATCTCGGTCTGTTCGCTCGGTCACTGCCACCCGGAGGTGGTGAAGGCGGTCCGCGATCAAACCCATCGGCTGATGCACGTCTCCAACCTCTTCTACACCGAGCCGATGGCGCAGCTGGCCCAGCGCCTCTCCGAGTCGAGCCTCGGCGGCCGCGTCTTCTTCTCCAACTCGGGGACCGAGGCGATCGAGTGCGCGATCAAGGTCGCCCGCAAGCACGCTCACGGCCGCGGCATCTCCAACCCGGAGATCGTCTCCTTCGAGGGCGACTTCCACGGCCGCAGCTTCGGCGCCCTGGCGGCGACGCCGGGCCTGGCCAAGAACGAGGCGCTGCAGCCGATGCTGGCCGGCTTCCGCTCCGTCCCGCACGACGACGCGGCGGCGCTGCGCGAGGCGGTGGGGACCCACACGGCGGCGGTCCTGATCGAGCCGATCCAGGGCGAGGCCGGGGTGATCCCGACCAGCGAAGAGGCGCTGCTCGCCGCCCGCCAAGCCTGCGACGAGGTCGGGGCGCTGCTGATCCTCGACGAGATCCAGACTGGGGTCGGCCGCACCGGCTCGCTCTGGGCCTACCAGCAGACCCCGGTCCGGCCCGATGTCCTCACTTCCGCCAAGGCGCTCGGCGGCGGCATGCCGATCGGTGCCTGCATCACCGCCCCGAACTGCGCCGACGTGCTCGAGCTCGGCGACCACGGCTCGACCTTCGCCGGCGGCCCCGTCGCCACCGCCGCCGCGCTGGCGGTCCTCGACCTGGTCGACGACCCGGTGCTGTTGCGGCAGGTCCGCGAGCTCGGCGCCTACCTCTGCGAGAAGCTCGACGGGCTCGACGGCGTCCGCGAGACCCGCGGCCGCGGGCTGATGATCGGGGTCGGCCTGGAGGAGGGGATCAACGCCGCCGCGGTCGGCGCCGCCCTGCTCGAGCGCGGGCTCGTCGTCAACGTCCCGCGCCCCGACACGCTGCGCCTGCTGCCGCCGCTGGTGATCGATTCCGACCACGTCGACCTCGCGGCCGGCCTGATCGGCGAATCGCTCTTAGCCTGTTCGGCCTGATGGGCACCAGTCGCCGCGAGGACCTGCCGAAGAAGCAGAAGGAGCTGCGCGCCACCACGGCCGAGCGCCTCGAGGCGATCGTCGAGGCGGCCGAGCGCGCCGCCGAGAGCGTCATCGACGACGCCGAAGCGCAGGCCCGCCGCTACCTCGCCCAGGCGCGGGCGGAGGCCGACCGGGCCGCCGAGGGCCGCGTCGCCGAGCTCTCCGACCTCGTCGACACGCTGCTCGGCCAGGCGATCTCGCTGCGCCGCGAGGCGGAGCGGCTGCAGGCGACGCTGGAAGAGGCGAAGGCGAAACTCGAAGGGGGGGAGCTGCCGCAGCGGCTGGAGCCGGTGGAGGAAGCGGCTGCGGCCCCGCGCCTGCGCGCCGTGGGGGAGAGC
>JBQCHW010000316.1:0-10138 GCA_051954315.1 Solirubrobacterales bacterium | reverse complement strand
CTTCGGCCGAGCTCGAGTTGAGACCGGCCATCCCGGCTGCGGCGACGACGAGGACGAGGCCGGTGCCGACGATCGCGACCCGCATCGGCGGCGCGAACGTCTCCCATTTCCAGCCGACCTGGCGGCGGCGGGCGAAGAAGCGGCCGATCGCGCCGTGGCGGATCGGCTCCTCGACGAAGCGCCAGGAGAGGCCGGCGATCGCGAAGATCGCAGCTGCCTGCAGGGCTTTGCCGAGCAGGCCCTCGGGGGGGCGGCTGCCGGGACCGGTGAGGACGATGATCGGCGTCTGCCAGAGGTAGATCCCGTAGGAGCGGACGCCGACCCAGCGCAGCGGCTTGGCGCCGACGATCTTGCCGAGGCGGCAGGCCGGGTGGGTCAGCGGCATCAGCACCATCACCGTCGCCAGCGAGAGGACGACGAAGCCGCCCTGGTAGAGGAAGCGGTCGAACTCGCCGACCTGCCAGATCATCAGGGCGATGATCAGGAGGCCGAGGACGCCGACGCCGTCGAGGGTGTTGCGCGCCTGCGGGGTGATGCGGCGGCTGAGGCGGCGGCTCGGCCAGATCATCGCCAGGGCACAGCCGAAGAGGAGGCCGGCGGCACGGGTGTCGGTCCCGTAATAGATGCGGGAGGGGTCGAGGCTCGGCTTGTAGAGGATCGCCATCTCGATCACCGAGATCAGGGCCACGACGATGGTCAGGACGGCGAGCCGCGGGCGAACGCCAGAGGGGAGCGGGCGCTCGTGCACGAGCTTGACCCCAAGCAGCAGCAGGAACGGCCAGAAGATGTAGAACTGCTCCTCGACCGAGAGCGACCAGAGGTGGTTGAGCGGGCCTTCGGGGGCGAAGCGGGCGAAGTAGGAGACGTTCTCGAAGATCTGCTCCCAGTTGTTGACGTAGAAGACGGCGGAGACGACCGCCTTGCGGAACTGGTCGGGCTGGGCGGGGCCGAAGATCGTCACCCAGGCGAGGACGATCGCCAGCATCAGGAACAGGGCCGGCAGCAGGCGGCGGGCGCGGGCGGCCCAGAAGCGGAGGAAGTCGATCTTGCCCTGGCGGTTCAGCTGCGAGAGCAGGATGTCGGTGATCAGGTAGCCGGAGAGGGTGAAGAAGATCCCGACCCCGAGCAGGCCGCCGGGCGCCCAGTCGAAGCCGAGATGGAAGACGATGACGGCGAGGACGGCGATCGCACGCAACCCGTCCAGCCCAGGCATATAGCGCTGGTTGCGCTTCACGGGTTCCGGCATTGGCCGCTCGGATGCTACGGATTCGAGTAGTCGGCAAGCGAGGCCGATCGGGGGCGCCGGAGGCGGCCGCCGGTGCTGGTAGGTTCCTCGCCAATGAGTCTTGCCCGCAGCTATTCGAAGCGCGTCGTCGCCGCCCTCGCTCTTGCGCTGGCGGCCGCGCTCGCGGCGCTGGCGTTGACGGCGGCCACCCCCGCCTCGGCCGCGGGGTGCCCGACCTTCCGGGTTCTGCACAACGACCGCATCGGCCCGGCGAGCCTGCCGGCCGGGAACTACGAAGTCACCGTTGAGCCTGGTCTCACCTGCTCGGCCTCGACCCAGCTGCTCGCCCGCTTCCTCGCCGACTACGACGGCGTACTGCCGAAACCGTGGCGGGTCGTCGCCGCAGGCGCCGGCAAGGCCTCGTTCACCCGCGGCGGCCTTCCGGGCTTCTCGGTCAAACGCGTCGAAGGCGCCTCGGACGGCGGCAACACCGCGATCGGCCAGCTCTGCCCCGGCAGCTTCACCGTCAACGCCGGCTCGCAGGTCGGACCGCTCTACTTCCCCAAAGGCCAGTACCTGATCTACATCCCGGCCCGCTCGGGGATCAGCTGCCGCCGCGGCTCCGTCCTCTTCACCCGCTTCCTCGCCGCCCCCGGCGGTACGCTGCCCTACCCGTGGCGCCTGCTGAACCAGACCGCCACCTTCTACAAGGCAGCCCACCCGGAACGGTCCGCGTTCCGCATCGAGCCGATCAGCGGCGCTTAGGTCGGCGGCGCGGCTTCGGCCGAGCGAGTGGTTCTTCTTCTTATTCTATCTATCTCTTAGGAGCACAGCGCGAAGGTCCGAGGCGATCGCCTCCGGTTCATCGCGGAGCTGGTTCCAGGTGAGGTGGATGACGGAGTAGCCGGCGACTTTGAGGCGCCGGTCTTGCTCTCGGTCGTCCTGAAAGGCGAAGCGCGAACTGTGGGACTCCCAGCCGTCGAGCTCGACGATCTGGTTGGTGCCGGGCCAATGGCAGTCGACTTGGTAGCGCTTGTGGCCGAGGAGAATCCAGTCGTTGAAGCGGGGCATCGGCAGGCGGTGCCGGCGGAGGAAGGGGGCGAATCGTTCCTCGAGTTTCGAGCGCTTGCGGCCTGAGGGCTCTTCGGTGACGCGCGCAATAGCGAGGCGGACCCTCTTGGCTCCGCGGCGGCCCGGATAGCGGTCGACGAGGTCGGGAAGCGACAACCGATCCCAAAGGTTCCGATGTTCCGACTCCCGCAGCATCGCGGCGATGGTGTCGACGTCCTCCGTCGCCGCCAGTTCGAAAATCGTCCGCGGCACCGAGGTCACCGGTATCCCCTCCTCCACCGTCACCTCGTCAGCCGGCAACGCTTTGTGATGCCGCTTGATCCCATCCCAAGTCCGGCTCTTGTGCGCCGTGGTCACGTCGACGAGGGATTTCGAGTTCGGCCGGATCATCCAGAGGGCAGCGGCTGACCAGTGGCTGAGGACGGCGCCGGGTCCCGACGCGAGCACGGCGGCCATCCACCGTCCCTGCCGGCTAAGCAACTTGTGTCCTACCGAGTACACGCCCGCATGCACTTGATGAAGGCGTTCGGTGCGCAGGCGGATCGAGATAGCGGTCCTCCCCATGCCCACGCTGGCCAGCTGATCCAGGCTCACCAAGCCGTACTGCCGCCGAGCGAGCTGGGCAATCAGGCGATCGTCATCGCGAGACCGCAAGATGTCCTCCTGGGGAGGAGTTTTTGCGGTCTCGCGAGGCATCCACCCCGCCTAAGGGCTCGGGCGGGTCGGGTTCTCCCCCCGGTTTCGTCTCTTTGGCCGCTTGGGTAGGTGGCGCTTATGTCGTCTGCTGCGGATTTTTTGCCAGAGAAGCTCACCTTGGAGGCCTTGGAGGAGGCGGCTTTGGGGTGTCGGGGGTGTCCGCTCTATAAGGACGCCACGCAGACGGTCTTCGGGGCGGGACGGGCTTCGGCTCGGTTGATGCTGGTCGGGGAGCAGCCCGGCGACAAGGAGGACAAGGAGGGCGAGCCGTTCGTGGGGCCGGCGGGGCGGCTGCTCGACAAGGCGTTGGCGGAGGCGGGGATCGATCGCTCGGAGGCCTACGTCACCAACGCGGTCAAGCACTTCAAGTGGCGGCCGCGGGGGAACCGGCGGCTGCACCAGACGCCGCGTGTCGGGGAAATCGAGGCCTGCAAGCCGTGGCTCGAGGCGGAGGCGCAGGCGGTGGAGCCGGAAGCTCTGCTGGCGATGGGCGCCACCGCAGCACGCTCGCTGTTTGGGACGAAGGTGAAAGTCACCAAGGACCGCGGGAAACGGTTGGAGTCGCCACTGGCTCCGGTGGCGGCGGTGACGATCCATCCCTCGGCGCTGCTGCGGTTGCGCGACCACGACGAGCGCGAGGCGGAGTTCAGCGCCTTCGTCGCCGACCTCGAAGGCGTGGCCGCGGCCCTCGACGGGGCCGCGAGGTGACCACCACCGCTCCTGCTCCCCGCCGGGGGCGCTTGCGCCGGGCCGATTGCGCGGGGCCCGGGATCAAGCGGGTGCGGCGGGGGCGGGGGTTCTCGTTCAGCGACTGCGACGGGACCTCGATCGAGGACGAGGAGACGCTGGAGCGGATCCGGCAGCTGGCGATCCCGCCTGCCTGGAAGGAAGTCTGGATCTGCCCCGACCCGTTCGGCCACATCCAGGCCACCGGCTACGACGAAGCCGGGCGCAAGCAGTACCTTTACCACGAGCGCTGGCAGCAGCGGCAGGCGGAACGGAAGTTCGAGCTGATCCGGGAATTCGCGCTCAAGCTGCCGAAGCTGCGGCGCTCGGTCACCGCCGACCTGCGCCGTGACGGGATCCCGCGCGAGCGCGCCCTCGCCTGCGCCGTCCGCCTCCTCGATCTCGGCTTCTTCCGCGTCGGCAGCGAGGTCTACGCGGAGGAAAACGAGAGCTTCGGCCTCGCCACCGTCCGGCGCGAACACGTGACGATCGGCAAGAGCGAGGTCGTCTTCGACTTCCCGGCGAAGAGCGGCCAGCGCCGCATCCAGTCGATCCGCGACGCCGCCGCACGGCGCGCGATCGAGGAGATGTACCGGCGCCGCGGCGGCCCCGAGGACCTCCTCGCCTACCGGGAAGGAAAAGAGTGGCGCGACGTCCGCTCCGACGAAATCAACGAGTACATCCACGAGCACATCGGCGACCAGTTCACCGCCAAGAACTTCCGCACCTGGCACGGCACCGTTCTCGCCGCCGTCGAGCTGGCCGGCAAAGAGAAGCCGCGCTCCCAGGCGGCAGCTAAACGAGCGATCAAACACGCCGTCGACCAGGTCTCCGACGCCCTCGGCAACACCCCCGCCGTCTGCCGCGCCTCCTACATCGACCCCCGCGTCCTCGACCGCTACCGGGACGGCGTGACCATCAAACCGCCGGCTTCTTCCAACGGCAAGCTCACCGCCAAACAGCGCCGCCAAATCGAGAAGGAAGTAATCCAACTCACCGCTTGACCTTCTTCTTCCAGTTTCGCCTTCCCCGCCTACGGGGAGCTGAAGGGTCCACACAGCTAGGGAAGGCACCAGTAATGAACCACCAGCAGCCGCGTCCGTTCGCGGTCGTCACCGGAGCATCCAGCGGGATCGGCTTCGAGCTCGCCAAGGTCCTCGCCGAAGAAGGCTTCGACCTCCTGATCACCGCCGAGGACGAGGAGCTGGACGCGGCCCAGCGGGAGCTGAACCAGCTCACCGGCAGCGTCGAGTGCACCCGCGAGGACCTCTCGAGCGAAGAGGGCGTGCAGCGCCTCTACGAGCGGATCCAGGCGACCGGCCGCCCGGTCGACGTGATCGCGCTCAACGCCGGGATCGGCGCCGGCGGCGACTTCGCCCGCGAAACCGAGCTGCGCAAGGAGCTGCGGCTGATCGACCTCAACGTCCGCTCCACCGTCCACCTCTGCAAGCTGGTGGTCCAGGACATGGTCGCCCGCGACGCCGGTCGCATCCTCTTCACCTCCTCGATCGCCTCGACGATGCCGGGCGCCTACCAGGCGGTCTACAACGCCTCGAAGTCGTTTGTCCAGTCCTTCGCGCTGGCGCTGCGCAACGAGCTCAAGGACACCGGGATCACCGTCACCTCGCTGATGCCGGGAGCGACCGAGACCGAGTTCTTCGAGCGCGCCGACATGCTCGACACCCCGATCGGCGAAGAAGAGAAGGATGACCCCGCCGAAGTCGCCCGCCAGGGCTACGACGCGCTGATGGCCGGCAAGGAAAAGGTCGTCGGCGGCAGCTTCAAAAACAAAGCGCAGACGGTGATGGGCAAGGTCGTCCCCGACTCGGTCAAGGCCGAGATGCACCGCAAAATGGCCGAACCCGCGACCGCGGGCGAAAAGGAGAACTGATGAAGGCAGCTGTCTGGCACGGCCCCCGCGACGTCCGCGTCGACGAGGTCGACGACCCGAAGATCGAGGAAGCCACGGATGCGGTGATCCGCATCACCTCCTCGGCGATCTGCGGCTCCGACCTCCACCTCTACGAGGTCCTCTCCCCGTTCATGGAAGAGGGCGACATCCTCGGACACGAGCCGATGGGGATCGTCGAGGAGGTCGGCCCGGAGGTGACCCACATCGCCCCCGGCGACCGGGTCGTCATCCCCTTCAACATCAGCTGCGGGCACTGCTGGATGTGCGATCAGCAGCTCTTCGCCCAGTGCGAGACGACCCAGAACCGCGAGGAAGAAAAAGGCGCCTCGCTGCTGGGCTACACCAAGCTCTACGGCCAGGTGCCGGGCGGGCAGGCCGAGTTCCTGCGGGTGCCGCAGGCTCACTTCGGGCCGATCAAAGTGCCCGAGGGCCCGCCCGACGACCGCTTCCTCTACCTCTCAGACGTGCTGCCGACCTCCTGGCAGGCGGTCGACTACGCGGCGATCCCGGAGGGCGGATCGGTCGCCGTCTTCGGGCTCGGGCCGATCGGCCAGATGACGGCGCGGATCGCCGCCCACAAAGGCGCCCGCGTGATCGCCGTCGACCTCGTCCCCGAGCGGCTCGAGCTCGCCCAGAAGCACGGGATCGAGACGCTGAACCTGGAGGAGCACGACGACATCTCCGACACGATCCGCGAGATGACCGAGGGCCGCGGCACCGACGCGGCGATCGACGCGGTCGGGATGGAGGCCCATGGCGCCCCGGTCGGCGAGTTCGCCCAGAAAGCCGCCGGGCTGCTGCCCGACGCGGTCGCCGAAAAGCTGATCGAAAAAGCCGGGGTCGACCGGATGTCGGCGCTGTACGCGTGCTTCGACACGGTCCGTCGAGGCGGCACCGTCTCGATCAGCGGCGTCTACGGCGGCGTCGTCGACCCGATCCCGATGCTGCAGCTCTTCGACAAGGGCGTGCAGCTGCGGATGGGCCAGGCGCACGTGAAGAAATGGATCGACGAGATCATGCCGCTGGTCACCGACGAGGCCGACCCGCTCGGAACCGAAGACCTCGCCTCCCACAAGATCGGGATCGAGGACGTCCCCGACGCTTACGAGAAGTTCCAGAAGAAGGAAGACGGCGCGATCAAGTTCGTGATCCAGCCGAACGGGGCGTAGACATGCGGGTCGTCGTCACCGGAGCGAGCGGCAACGTCGGCACCAGCGTCCTCGAGGCGCTCGCTGCCGAGCCGCGGGTGAAGGAGATCGTCGGCATCGCCCGCCGGGTGCCGGAGGTGGAGATGCCGAAGGTCGAGTGGGTCGGCGCCGACGTCGTCTCCGACGAGCTCGAGCCGATCTTCGCCGGCGCCGACGCGGTCGTCCACCTCGCCTGGGCGATCCAGCCGAGCCGCGACGAAAGCGTCACCGAGCGGATCAACGTCGAGGGCAGCCGGCGCGTCTTCGAGGCCACCGCGGCGGCGAAGGTGCCGGCGCTGGTCCACGCTTCCTCGGTCGGCGCCTACTCCCCCGGCCCGAAGCAGCGCCAGGTCGACGAGTCCTGGCCGGTCGACGGGATCAAGACCTCCTTCTACTCGCGCCACAAGGCGGCCTGCGAAGACCTCCTCGATGACCTCGAAGGGCGCGCCTCCGACCTGCGAATCGTCCGCATGCGCCCCGGCCTGATCTTCAAATCGGAGGCCGCGAGCGAGATCCGCCGCCTCTTCGCCGGGCCCTTCGTCCCCGGCTTCCTCGTCCGCAAGCAACTGATCCCGGTGATCCCCCGGGTGCCGCGGCTGCGCTTCCAGGCGGTCCACTCGCGCGACGTCGGCGAGGCCTACCGACAGGCGGTCGTCCGCGATGTCTCCGGCGCCTTCAACATCGCCGCACAGCCGGAGATCGGGGTCGACGAGCTCTGCGAGTTCTTCGGCGCCCGCAGCTTCCCGCTGCCGGCCGGGGCGCTGCGGGGAGCCGCGCAGGTGAGCTGGAAGCTGCGGTTGCAGCCGACCTCCCCCGGCTGGATCGACCTCGCGCTCGGTGTGCCGATGATGGACACGAGCCGCGCCCGGGCCGAGCTCGGGTGGGAGCCGAGCACCTCCTCGCTCGACGCTCTCGAAGACGTGCTGCAGGGGATGCGCGACGCCGACGGCGGCCCGACGCCGCCGCTGGAGCCGACCGCAGGCGGCCCGATGCGTGCGCGCGAGGTCGCCACCGGCCTCGGCCAGACGCAGGGCGTCAAGCCCAGCCGCTAGAGGCGCGGAACGGCCGCTCCACGCCGCTTGACGAGCGGTTAACCCGGCCCTTAGACCCAGCGTCTAGAACTACCCGTACGAAATCCCTAATTTCGGGGATGGTTCTTCGTTTTCACGTCGAAGCCAGGGGTACGGAGCGTTCATGGCGGCACCAAACACGAAAACTGTTCCAAAACCAGGCGAGGTCTGGTTGAGCTGCCCGCCCTACCTGATGATGGCCCGGATCGTCGAGGTCAACACCGAGGCCGAGCCGCCGGTGGTTTCCTACGAGCTGCACGACGACGACGGCTCGCTGCTGCAGGCCGTCGAGCATGCGACACTCGACCGCGGTTGGTGGCGCACGTTCCAACGGCTCGAGCCGCGCTTCGGCTAATCCCCCTCGCCCTCGCGGCGCTGGTGTTCTCTGGTTGCGGAAGCGGCGGTGACGAAGCGACGCTGACCGTGCTCGGAGCGTCTTCGCTGACCGAAGCGCTCGGGCGCTATGGGGACGGCTTCGCCGGCGCAAAGGTGCGCAGCTCCTTCGCCGGCTCCGACCAGCTCGCGGCGCAGATCAAGCAGGGCGCGCGGGCCGACGTCTTCGCCTCGGCCGACACCGCCTACCCGGCCGAACTGCACCGCGAAGGGCTGGTCGGGAAGCCGGTCGTCTTCGCGCGCAACCGGCTGGTCGCGGTGGTGCCGAAGGGCAGCTCGGTCGACTCGCTCGCCGACCTGGCGCGGCCGCGGACGAGGATCGTGATCGGCGACTCCAGCGTCCCGGTCGGCGAGTACACGCGCGAGGTGCTGGGGCGGCTGCCGGCGGCCGAGCGGGCGGCGATCCTCGACAACGTCCGCTCCGAAGAGCCCGAGGTCAGCTCGGTGCTCGCCAAGGTGGTCGACGGCGCCGCCGAAGCCGGCTTCGTCTACGCCACCGACGCGAAGACGGTTGCCGGCGAAGTCGAGACGATCGCGATCCCGGACCGGCTGCAGCCGGACGTCGCCTACGCGGCGGCGGTTCTCAGCGACAGCGCCGAGCCCGAGCTGGCGCACCGCTACCTGAAGGGGCTGCTGCACGGCCGCGGCGCCGTCGAGCTGCGCGAGGCCGGCTTCCTGCCGCCGGGATGAGGGCGCGCTCGCAATGAGGCTGCGCTCTGGCTTCGGGCTGCTCGCGCTCGCCGCCGCGGCGGTTGCGGTCGCCTTTCTCCTCCTCCCGGTGGTGGCGATCTTCGCCGACGTCAGCCCGGGGCGGCTGCTCGACGCGCTCGGCGAAGAGTCGGCGCGGGAAGCGCTCTGGCTGAGCCTGCGGACGACCCTGATCGCGATCGCGATCGTCATCCTCGTCGGCACCCCGGCCGCCTACCTGATCGGCCTGCGCCGGTTCCCCGGTCGGGCCCTGGTGCTGACCGCGATCGAGCTGCCGCTGGTAATGCCGCCTGCAGTCGCCGGGATCGCCCTGCTGGCGGCGCTGGGGCCGCACGGGATCGTCGGCGGCCTGGTCGAGGACAGCGGACTCGAACTCGTCTTCCAGACCGCCGGCGTCGTCGTCGCCCTCGTCTTCGTCTCCGCCCCGTTCTTCCTGCGCCAGGCGATCGCCGCCTTCGCCGCGCTCGACCCGCGGCAGCTAGAGGCGGCGCGGACGCTCGGGGCGGGCCAGTTCCGCACCTTCGCGACGGTCGCGGTGCCGAGCGCGCGGCCGGGGCTGGCGGCGGGGCTGGCGCTCGCCTGGGGCCGGGCGCTCGGCGAGTTCGGGGCGACGCTGCTCTTCGCCGGCTCGCTCGAAGGGGTGACCCAGACGGCGCCGCTGGCGATCTTCTCCGAGTTCAGCCGCCCCGGCGGCTTCGTCTCGGCGCTGGCGCTCTCGGCGGTGCTGATCCTCGTCTCGGCGCTGATCCTGATCGGGGTGAAGCTGCTGGGGGCCGACCGCGCGGTCGAAGCCGGGCCGCGGGAGGAATGGCGATGAGCGCGGCGGGCCCGCTGCGGGTTGAAGCGGCGATGCCGCTGCGCGAGTTCGACCTCGCTCTGGCGGTCGCGGTCGAGGCGGGGGAATGCCTGGCGGTCGCCGGGCCCTCGGGCGCCGGCAAGACGACGCTGCTGCGGATCGCCGCCGGGCTGCTGCGGCCGCCTGCCGGGCGGGTCGCGCTCGGCGAGGAGGTCTGGCTCGACACCTCCACCGGCGACGAGCTGCCGGCCGAGCAACGCCATTGCGGCCTGGTCTTCCAGGACTACGCCCTCTTCCCCACCCTCAGCGCCTGGCGCAACGTCGCCTTCGGGATGCGGGGGCCGCGGCGGGAGC
>JBQCHW010000315.1:0-2519 GCA_051954315.1 Solirubrobacterales bacterium | reverse complement strand
CGACCTCTTTTGCGGGATCGGCACGATCGGGCTGACGATGGCCGGGCAGGCGAGCGAGGTTTGGGGACTGGAGATCGTCCCCGAGGCGATCGAAGACGCCGAGCGCAATGCCCGCATCAACGGCGTCGAGAACGCCCATTTCTTCGCCGGCAACGCGCGGACCAGCGTGCGGCCGCTGGTCGAGAAAGCGGGCAAGCCCGACGTCGTCGTCGTCGACCCGCCCCGCGCCGGCCTCTCGCAGAAGATCGTCCGACGGGTTCTAGAGTGCGAGGCGGAGAAGATCGTCTACGTCTCCTGCAACCCGACCACGATGTCGCCCAACGCAGCACAGCTCACCGAGGCTGGCTATAAGTTGGCCCGCGTGAGACCGGTCGACATGTTCCCCCAGACCCCGCACATCGAGTGCGTGGCGCTCTTTGAGCGCGACGCGAAACGGGTAGCCGCGCGCGCAAGCGAATTGGAGGAGGCGGCAAGCGGTGAGTAGAGCGTTCGGCGTTGCGGCAGGACTCGACCCCGAGGTGGCGCGGCCGCTGGCGGCGCGCTGCGCCGAGCTCGGCTACGAGTCGATGTGGTCGAACGACCATCCGGGGGCGAAAGGGCTGGCGACGCTGGCGGAGTTCGCCGCCGCCGCGCCCGAAGTCGATCTCGGCGTCGCCGTGATCGCCCTCGACCGCACCCCGCCCGAGCAGATCGCCACCGACGTCGAGGAGTTCGGCATCGACCCGGCGAAGCTCTGGCTCGGGGTCGGCGCCGGCTTCACCAAGAAGCCGCTGACGAAGATGCGCGAGGCGCTGCCGCAACTGCGCGAGCTGCTGCCCGACGTCAAACTCGTCCTCGCGGCGATGGGCCCGAAGATGTGCGAACTCGCCGGGAGCTCCTACGACGGCGTCTTCTTCAACTGGATGACCCCGGACTTCGCCGCCGGCGCCCGCGAGAAGGTCGAGGCCGGAGCCCAGGCAGCGAACCGCGACACCCCCCGCGTCTTCGGCTACGTCCGCACCGCCGTCGGCCCTGACGCCGCCGAGCGCCTGGCCAAGGAGGAGTCCTTCTACCGCGACCTCCACAAGGGCTACCGCGACCACTTCGACCGCCTCGGCGAGCCGGAGGGCACCGTCGGCATCGCCGCCCCCAACGCCGCCGCCGCCCAGGACGCCCTCAGCGCCTACGAAGGCCCCCTCGACACGATCGTCGTCCGCGGCCTCGCCAGCGCCAAGGTCGAGGCGATGACGATCCTTGCCAAGGCCGCCGACCCGCGAACCTGAATAACTAGGTCATTCGATAGCCGAGCGAGCGAAGGCCCGACAGGTGCTGTTGGACCTCCCGCCGACCGGCCCTAATCTCCTGCCGCGCGGCGGCGTAGGCGTCTGCGTCTTCCTTGCGCGCCACCGCCACCAGCCGCTCGAAGCCGTCGCGGACTCTGCGCAGGGCGACGACTACCGCTGCCCTCCCCCCCTCTGACTCGGGAGTGATCTGGATTGCTCCTAGGTGCTTCGCCGCCCTGCGGTAGGCCGCGGCTGCCTTCGCTGCTGCCGTCGCCTGTCCATCTGAATGCTCAGCCCGAGCCATCGATGAGAGGGCGGCCCGCTGCCTACCTTCGAGATCCTTGAACTGCCGGCGCAGTGCCTTGGCAAAAGCGGCGGACGGGCCAAGGGGGTAGGGGGCGCCGCGACTCAACTTCACAGTGCCGGCGATCCGCGAGCAGGTCTCCTGCCCGGCTCCAGCGGGTCGCGCCGGCATCCGGCAAGCCAGAGTGACAACCCCGATCGAAGAGGGAGCGACGTAGACGATCAACGGCTTCCCTTCATCGGTCTTGAGACCCGAGTAGCGATAAGCATCGAAGGAACCGAGGTCGACCGTCGTCCGCTTCGTTTTCTCGCCGAGCTGGTCGCGGTAGACGGTGGGGAGCAGCTTCGCTCCCGTTGCCGCCGAAACGCCGGCGACCACGGCCATCGTGCCGGCCCCCTGCCGCAGCTGCCGGCTCGGAGTCAGGCTCACGGGAGCTGAAATCTCCAGCCCGGCGAGACCGGCACGGCCGGCCTGCTGCCGCCACGCGGGCGGCGCTTCCAGCTCGACGCCGGATGCTCTCGCCGTGATCGGACGAGCCGCCAGTTCGCGGCTTTTCAGCTGAGGCAGGAACAGAAACACAAACAGCGCGACACCTGCGCCAGCGGCTAGGAGGCTGAGAGAAGGGCCTAGCCTGCTCGCAGTGCCCAGCCGCCTGGGAGGCGCCCCCGCGCGACGCTTGCGTCTTCGACGGGTGCTGGCCCGCAGCGCGCCCAGCGACACCTCGATCGCCGTCTCCTCGCGCAGCAGAGCCTCCCTCTCCGTCGACTGTTCCTTCTTCCCCGGCAGGCCACGCAGCTCTCCCCTGACGCGGTGGAGGCGACCTTGAAGCTTCTTCGCATCCTGGGCGTCGGCTTCGGTTGCCGCCTTGCCCGGGTCTCTCGTCGAGGGCTTCCGTCTAGGGGGAGGCTCCAGCGGACCGGCCGTCTCCAGCCTCGCAATCGCCTTGGGGGGGA
>JBQCHW010000314.1:0-3733 GCA_051954315.1 Solirubrobacterales bacterium | reverse complement strand
GCGAGTACGAGACGCGGCAGCGGCGCTTCGGGAGCCGCACGTGAGCGCCGAGGGAGAGGAGCCGAGGGTCACCGTGGACCTCTTCGACGACGAGATGTTCGAGGACGAGCCGACGCCGGAGCGCCGATCGCCGCGCGAGCCACGCCCCCCGCGTCCCGAGCGAAGAAAGCGCCGCCGCGGCAGCGGCGAGACCGCGAAGCGGATCCTCGTGGCGCTGCCTTGGATCGTCTTCGCGATCGCGATCACCGTCGCCGGCGGGATCGTCTTCACCCTGGCGATGATCGCGATCGGGGTGGTGGCGCTGCGCGAGTTCGACGTAATCGCCCGCCGCCACCGGCCGCTGGTCATCCCCGCCTACATCGCGGTCGCCGGCCTCGTCCTCGCCGCCCACTTCGGCACCGCCTTCAACGTCCTCTACGTGCTGGCGGCCTCGTTCCTGCTGATCTTCGCCTTCGTCGCCCGCCCCCAGAACCAGGCAGGGGCGGCGGTCTCGATGGGGGTGACCTTGCTGGGGGTGCTCTGGATCGGGATTCCGCTCGCCCACGCGGTGCTGCTGCGGGACCTGCCCTCGCACGGCGCGGCGCTGCTGATCGACGTCCTCGTCGGCACCTTCGTCGCCGACACCGCCGCCTACGCGACCGGGCGCATGTTCGGCAGCCACAAAATTACCCCCAATATCTCCCCAAACAAGACCGTCGAGGGGCTGATCGGCGGCTTCGTGATCGGGACGATGGGCTTCTGGTTCGCCGGCCTCTACCAGGACTGGCTCTCAGGAGTGGACGCCCTCCTGATCGGCGCCGCCGTCGCCGCCATCGCCCCGGTCGGCGACCTCTTCGAGTCGATGCTGAAGCGCGACCTCGGCACCAAGGACACCGGCACCATCTTCGGCCCCCACGGCGGCCTCCTCGATCGCCTCGACGCCGTCTTCTTCACCGTCGTCGTCGGCTACTACCTGGCCGTGGCCCTGGTTTACTGAGCTGATGAACGACGACTGGCGCCTGCAGATCGATTTCGTCGAGAAGAACTTCGCCGACGGGCTGCATGACCGGCTCGACGCCGAGGAGCTCGAGCATGACCTCAGCCGTGCCTTCCAGGACCGGGTGATCGTCTCCAACACCGGGACCACGGTCTTCCTCTACGCCGGCGACCGCGAGCAGGCCGAAAAGGCGCAGCGGCTGGTCGAACGGCTGACCGCGGAGGAGGGGGAGGAGGTCAAGCTCAGCTTCACCCGCTGGCATCCCGAAGCCGAGGAGTGGCGGCCCGCCGACGAGCCGCTGCCGCAGGACGCCGAGGACCGGGCCGCCGAGCACGCGGCGCGGGTCGCCCGTGAACGGCAGGAGTCGGAGGCGAACGGGCCCGAGTACGAGGTGCGAATCGACCTGCCCTCGCACAGGGAGGCAAGTGAGTTCGCCGAGCGCCTGCAGGCCGAGGGTCTGCCCACGGTCCACCGCTGGAAGTACGTCCTGGTCGGCGCCACCGACGAGGACAGCGCCAACGCACTGGCGGAGCGGATTCGCGGCGAGGCGCCGGCCGGCAGCTCGGTCGCCGTCGAGGGCACCTGGAGCGAGGCCTACGCCGAGCGCTCCCGCAGCCCCTTCTGGTTCCTCGGCGGGCTCGCCGAATAGCCGGTCCGTATCCTCTGTCGGGCATGAAGAAGGTCCTCGTGCTCGGGTCGACCGGGTCCATCGGAACGCAGGCGCTGGAAGTGATCGGGCGCTCGGATGAGCTGCAGGCGGTCGGCCTGGCGGCTGGTTCCGGCTGGGAGACGGTGCTCGAGCAAGCTCGCGAACATGGGGTCCCGACCGTGGCGCTGGCCGACGAGGAGACGGCGGAGCGGGCGCGGGGCGCCTGGAGCGGCCGGGTCCTCGCCGGCGAGGAGGGGATCAGGGAGCTGATCGCGACCTCGGGCGCCGACCTCGTCCTCAACTCGATCGTCGGCGCCGCCGGGCTCGGCTCGACGATCGTCGCCCTCAGCGAGGGAATCGACGTCGCCCTCGCCAACAAGGAGAGCCTGGTGCTCGGCGGCGAGCTGGTGATGGCGCTGGCCGAGGCGACCGGGGCGCGGCTCTTGCCGGTCGACTCGGAGCACTCGGCCCTCTTCCAGCTGATCGGGGCGGAGGCGCCCGGGACGGTCGAGCGGCTGGTGCTGACGGCCTCCGGTGGTCCCTTCCGCGGCCGCGACGACCTCTCCGACGTCAGCGTCGCCGACGCCCTCGCCCATCCCACCTGGCGGATGGGGGGGCGGATCACGATCGACTCGGCGACGCTGATGAACAAGGGCTTCGAGGCGATCGAGGCGCACCATCTCTTCGCCGTTCCCTACGAGCGGATCGACGTCGTCGTCCACCCGCAGTCGCTGGTCCACTCGCTGATCCACCTCAACGACGGCTCCTCGCTTGCCCATCTCGGCTATCCCGACATGCGGGTGCCGATTTCCTACGCGCTGCACTACCCCGAGCGCGCCGACGTCGACGTGCCGCGGCTCGACCTCGCCGCCGCCGGCTCGCTGACCTTCGAGCAGCCCGACCTCGAGACCTTCGCCTGCCTGCGGCTGGCGCTGGAGGCCGGGCGCGCCGGCGGCACCGCGCCGACCGTGCTCAACGCCGCCGACGAGGTCGCCGTCGCCGCCTTCCTCGAGGAGCGGATTCCGTTCACGGCGATCCCCGCGGTGATCGAGCGTGTTCTCGAGGAGATGCCCGCCGCCGCCGTCACCCACTTCGACGACCTCTTCGCCGCCGACGCCGAGGCCCGCGAACGCAGCCAGGAGCAGGTCAGGGAGCTGACGCCCGCATGAGCTGGTTCCTCGTCTTCCTCGGCTTCTGCTTCCTGATCGTGATCCACGAGGCGGGCCACTTCTTCGCCGCCAAGGCAGTCGGGATGCGGGTGGAGCGCTTCTTCCTCTTCTTCGGGCCGACGATCTGGTCGTTCAAGCGCGGCGAAACCGAGTACGGCGTGAAAGCGATCCCGCTCGGCGGCTACGTGAAAATCACCGGCATGAACCCGGAGGAGGAGGTCCCTCCGGAGCACGAAGAGAACGCCTACTTCCGCAAGCCGGTCTGGAGGCGGATCGTCGTCGTCGCCGCGGGGCCGGCGGTCAACATCGTTCTCGCGTTCCTGATCCTCTTCGGCGTCTACCTCGTCAACGGGCGCCCGGAGGTCGACCAGCGGGTGGGCGAAGTCAAAGCCGGGATGCCGGCGGCGAAGGTGCTGCGGTCGGGGGACAAGATCGTCGCGATCGACGGCAAGAGCTTCAGCGGCCTCGCAACCGAAGATCGGCTCGTCAAGTTCGGCGAGACCGTCGCCGCCCACGAATGCGAGGGAAAGCAGGTCGACGGGTGCGTCGCCGCCACCCCCGTACGGGTCGAGGTCGAACGCGACGGGCAGATCAAGCGGTTCTCGCTCTACCCCCGCTACGACAAGGAAGCGAAGCGAGCCCTGGTCGGGTTCTCCTACGGCTCCCGCACGGTCGACTTCGGTCCCGGCAAGGCCGCCTCGGAAGCCGGCGACGCGATCTGGGAAGTCACCTCGGGCACGTTCCACGTCTTCACCCACCTGTTCGAATCCGAGCAGCGAAAGCAGGTCTCCAGCGTCGTCGGGATCAGCGACGTCGGCCACCAGGTGATCGAAAAGGGACTGGAAAGAGCCCTCCTCCTATTGGCCCTGGTGAGCCTCTCGCTCGGCCTGATCAACCTGGTGCCGATCCTGCCCCTCGACGGCGGCCACATCTTCTGGG
>JBQCHW010000313.1:0-9293 GCA_051954315.1 Solirubrobacterales bacterium | reverse complement strand
CCTCGTGATCGAGGCGATCCTGCCGGCCGCCGTTGCGACCGCCGAGGCGTGGGACGACGCCGAGCCGGCGCCGCTCCACCCTGACGAGGCGGGGCTGGTGAGCGGGGCGGTGGAGGCGCGGCAGCGCGAGTTCGCAACCGGACGGGCATGTGCGCGGCGGGCGCTCGCGCAACTCGGCGTCGAGGCGACGGCGATCGGTGGCGGCGAGCGGGGGGAGCCGCTGTGGCCGCGCGGCGTCGTCGGCTCGATCACCCACTGCCGTGGCTACCGGGGCGCGGCGGCCGCGCGCGGCGGCCAGCTGGCCTCGCTGGGGATCGACGCCGAGCCGCACGAGCCGCTGCCCCCCGGCCTGCTTGGCGACGTCGCCGGCGCCACCGAGCGGCGGGCGCTGGCGGAGTTGGCAGCCGGCGAGCCGGGCATCCACTGGGACCGGCTTCTGTTCAGCGCCAAGGAGTCGGTCTACAAGGCCTGGTTCCCGCTCGCCCGCCGCTGGCTCGGCTTCGAGGACGCCGAGCTGGATCTGGACCGGGAGCGCCGGATCTTCAGTGCCCGCCTGCTGGTGCCGGGACCGCGGCTCGGCGGCTCCGAGCTGCGGCGGCTCGACGGCCGCTGGCTCGCCGCCGACGGGCTCATCTTCACCGCGGTAACGGTGCCGGCGGCGGCTTAGGCCAGGAATGAGCCCACCGCCGCAACGGTCTCGTGCGGCGATTCCCACAGCACGTTGTGGCCTTTCGGCACCGCGGCCATGCTCAGCAGCGGGCCTAGCGCCTCGCGGTAGCGGCGGTCCTGGGCGCGGCTGTGGTCGCTCGCCGCCGCGACCGGGCGCACCAGCAACGTCGGCAGCCGGGCTGGCGGCGGCGGCTCGCGCACCATCTCGCTCCAGGCGACGACCACCGCCGGCGGCGAGTAGCTGAAGCGCAGCCGGCCATCCGGTGCGGGGACCAGGTCGTCGGCCACGTAGGCGCGGGCCACCTCCTCGGGGACGCCGCTCCCTTCGGCGCTCAGCAGCGCCATCGTCGCCCCCTCGACCCCGGCGAAGGTCCAGTCGAGGCGGTCGCGTTCGGCCCGCGCGAGCGCGTACTCCGGGGGCAGGGCGAAGCCCGGGTCGAGGAGGGCGAGCCGCTCGACCCGCTCCGGGTGCGCCGCCGCCAGGGCGGCGAGGACGTGGCCGCCGAAGCTATGCCCGACCCAGGCGGCCGACTCGATCCCGGCCGCCGCCGCCGTCTCCAGCAGGTCCTCGACGTGGGTTGCGACGCTCCAGGGAGGCTCGGTCCCCGAGCGGCCGTGGCCGCGCAGGTCGACCGCGACGACGCGGTGGCCCGCCACGGCCAGGGTCTGCGCCAGGCCCGAGAAGACGTCGCCGCGCTGGCAGAGCCCGTGGACGCAGATGACGGGAGATCCGAGCCCCCACTCCTTCGCGTGCAGCCGCATCCTCAGCCGAACCGGCGGAACATCGTGATCTTCTCCTCGCCGATCGCCGCCCGCTTCTCGGGGTCTTCGATCCCCAGCCCCTCTTCCTCGGCGAGGCAGAGGACGCCGACCTTGCCGACGTGCTCGTTGGTCTGCAGCTCGTAGGCCGCGTCGGCGACCTCGTCGAGCGGGACCGTCTTCGAGAGCGCCGGCTGCAGGCGGCCGAGGTCGAAGAGGCGGTGGCATTCCTGGGCCTCCTGCAGGGTGGCGCCGTGGCTGCCGACGATGCTCTTGCCCTTCATCCACAGGTAGCGGTTGTCGAAGTTGTGTTCGTAACCGGTGCTGGAGCCGCAGGTGACGATGCGTCCGCCGGAGCGGGCGAGGTAAACGGACTGCCAGAACGTCTGCGCGCCGACGTGCTCGAAGACGACGTGGGGGTCTTCGCCGAAGGCCGCCCGCACCTGTTCCCGATAGGCCTTGCCGACCTTGCGCGGCTCGAGGCCGTCGAGCTGCATCTGGTCGCGGCGGATGATCAGGTCGCAGCCGAGCTCTTCCAACAGCTCGGCCTTCTTCTCCGAGTTGACGACGCCGACGGCGATGCCGCCGCCGTTGCGGATCATCTGGATCGCGTAGGCGCCGAGGCCGCCGGCGGCGCCCCAGACGAAGACGATGTCGCCCTGTTTGAAAGGGGCGCCGTGGGGGCTGACCAGCATCCGGTAGGCGGTCATCGCGCAGAGGGTGTTGGCCGCCGCCTCCTCCCAGGTGAGGTGGGTCGGCTTCTTCATCAGCTGCGTCGCTTTGACGACGGCGAAGTGGGCGAGGGAGCCGAAGTTGGTCTCGAACCCGTAGGCCAGGCTCTGGTTGCCGAGCACCTGGTCGTGGGCGCCGAAGAGCCGTTCGCTGTTGCCCCAGCCGGGGAAGACCACCGCCCGGTCGCCGGGGGACCAGTCCCTGACCGCCTCGCCGGTGCGGACGACGACGCCGGCCGCGTCGGAGCCGAGCACGTGGTAGGGCTGCTCGTGGCGAGCATCCCATTTGTCCCCCTGGGCGAGCTGGTGGAGGAAGACGAAGCCGGGGATCGGCTCGAAGCGGGCCGACCAGATCGTGTTGTAGTTGAGGGCGGCGGCCATCACCGCGACCAGCGCCTCGTCGGGGGCGAGCTCGGGCATCGGCACCTCGCCGACCTTGAGCGTCTCGCGCACGTCCTTCTCCGGCTTGTCCCAGAGCCGTTCGGCGTCGGCCCGCTCGACGAAGGCCGCCTTGTAGGTCGCCGGCAGCTCGCTCGTCAAGAGCTCGTCGACCGAGACCGACTCCTTCACCTTCTCCAAGATGCTCATCTCCTCACCACTCTCCCCTCGTTTGCTTTCGATTCAGATCCATCCGCGATCGCGTCGAGCCACTCGGCGATCGCCTCGGCGGTGGCTCCGACGTGGCGGTCCATCACCGTCAGGTGGTTGCCGGGCACCTCCACCAGGTCGTGCTCGAGCTGCCAGTGGGCCCGCCAGTCGCCCTCCCCGGCGGCTTCGCCGATCCGCTCGCTGGCCCGCAGCAGCAGCGTCGGCGCGGCGATCGGCTCGGCCTCGAGCTCGGGCAGCAGGCCCAGGTAAGCGGCCATCGCGGTCAGCCGTACGTCGTCGACGACCCCGGCCGCCTGCGGCGCCGACAGCAACCCCTCGAAGATCCCGAGGCCGACCGAGAGCGCGCTGCTGCCCGCGTCGACGCCGTCGAGCTGCCACGGCCAGTAGCTGTCGACCAGAACCGTCGCCGCCGGCGGTCGGCCGAGGCGTTCGAGCCGCTGGGCGATCGCGTAGGCGAGAACGCCCCCGGTCGAGTGGCCGAGCAGGGCAAAGGGGGCGCCGTCGGCGGCCTCTAGTAGCGCGACAGCCTGCAGCTCGGCGGCCAGCCGCAGGCTCGCCGGAATCGGCTCGAGCACGTCGAACCCGGGCCAGCGCAGGGCGACGACGTCGCGGACGCCCTCGAGCTCGCGGGCCAGGCGCGCGTACTCGTGCGGTCCCGAGATCGGCGTCACCGAGGGCACGCAGGCGAGCAGGATCGGCTCGGGCCCGCGGGCGAGCCGCAGCCAGTCATGGGCGCCGGGGGCCTCCTCGAGAGAGGCGAAGCGCGGGCGGTAGGTGGCAAGGGTCTGCAGCTGGGCGAAGAACTCGCCCGTCCGCCCCGCCTGCCGGGCGCCGTCGAGCAGCGTGGTGAGGACGTCGCCGGCGACGGCGGGGGGCGCGTCCACCTCGACCAGGCCGACCAGGTGAGCGGCCAGCGCCCGCGGGGTCGGGTGGTCGAAGGCGACGCTCGGGGCGAGGCTGAGCGAGGTGGCGGCGTTGAGCCGGTTGCGGAGCTGGAGGACCGCGAGGGAGTCGAAGCCGGCGTCGGCGAAAGGCGTCTCCCCGTCGAGCCCAGCCGCGGTCCCCGCGCCGACGACGGCATCGATCTGCTCGAAGAGGAAGGCGAGCACGGCATCCTCGCGCTCGGCCGCCGGCACCCCCGCGAGGCGCCGGGCCAGCGACTCGACCCGCTCCGGCGACTCATGCGACACCGCCGCCGGAGCCAGCTCGGCGAACAGCGGCGGCAGCTCGTCGAGGCGCGCCAGCATGCGCCAGGCGCCGCCGCTGGCCGGGGCCGCCGCCAGCACCGCGTGCGGCGAAGCGATCGCGGCGTCCAGCAGCTCCATCCCCTGCCCGTCGGTGATCGGCGGCAGCCCGGCCGCCGAGAGGCGCCCAGCCTGCAGCTCGCTCAGCAGCTCTTCGCCCCGCCGCTGGGTCCGCTCCCAGAGCCCCCAGGCGATCGAGGTCGCCGGCAGGCCGGCGGCGCGGCGCTGCGCGGCGAGGGCGTCGAGGAAGCCGTTGGCGGCGTCGTAGCTGGCCTGACCGGGGAAGCCGACGATCCCCGAGAGCGAGGAGAAGAGGACGAAGGCATCGAGGTCGATCTCGCGGGTGAGCTCGTGCAGGTGCCAGGCCGCGTCGGCCTTGGCTGCAAGGACCGGCTCGAAGCGCTCCGGGGTCAGGTCGGTCACGAGGCCGTCGTCGAGAACGGCGGCGGTGTGGAAGACCGCGCTCAGCGGGTGGGCCGGGTCGATCCCGGCGAGCAGCCCGGCCAGCGCCGCCCGGTCGCCGACGTCGCAGGAGGCGAGCGTCACCCTCGCCCCCATCTCGCCCAGCTCGGCCTCCAGCGCGGCGGCGGCCGGGGGGGCGGCGCCGCTGCGACTGGCGAGCAGGAGATGGCGGGCGCCGTGGGTGCCGACGAGGTGGCGGGCGAGGACCCCGGCCAGTTCGCCCGAGCCGCCGGTGATCAGCACGGTCCCCTCGGGGTCGAAGGCCGGCGGCGCCGCGTCCCGATCCTCCTCGGGGCGGCGCAGGCGCGCCGCCAGCGGCCGCCCGTCGCGAAGCGCGACACCGGGCTCGGCCAGCGTCAGCGCCCCGGCGAGGGCCTGGCCGCTGTCCCCGGTCCCGTCGAGATCGACGAGGACGAAGCGGCCCGGATGCTCGGCCTGGGCCGCGTGGACGAGGCCCCAGACCGGTGCCTGGGCGAGGTTGGCCAGCGGCTCCTCGGCGCGGGCCGCGACGGCGCCGCGAGTGAGGAAGGCGAGGCGGACGCCGGCGAGCGCCTCCTCCTCCACCCAGGCCCGCGCGGTCGCGAGGGCGGTGGCGCAGGCCTGCCTGACGGCGACGGTGACCTCGCCCGCGGAGCCGACCGGCAGCAGCGCCACCTCCGGCGCCGCCTCCCCCGCGGCTACGGCAGCGGCGAGGGCGGCAACGTCCGGGTAGGAGGGAAGGTCCGCCGGCAACCCCAGGGAAGCGGCCGCCTCCGGTGCGCCAAGCAGGGCCATCGAGGCGAGCGACCCGTCGCTCGCCTCCGGGGCCGCCACCCAGTCGATCGCCAGCAACCCGTCCTCGGCCTGGGCGCTCAGCAGCTCGGCCGGGACCGGGCGGGTAAGGAGCGAGTCGATCGCTCCGATCGCGGCGCCGCTGCTGTCGGCGAGTCGCAGCGAGAGCTCGCGCTCGCCCCGCCGCTCCACCATCACCCGCAGCGCCGTGGCCCCGCATGGACGCAGGCTGACCCGGCCGAACGAGAACGGCATCCCGATCTCCGTCTCTTCCCCCGAGCCCGGGGTCGTCGAGCGAGCCGCATAGGAGTGGAGCGCGGCGTCGAGCAGCGCCGGGTGCAGGGCAAAGGAGGCGGCCGCCGCTTCCTCTTCCGCCGCCAGCCCGACCTCGGCGTAGAGCCGGTCGCCGAGCGACCAGGCTGCCTGGAGGTTGCGGAAGGAAGGCCCGTATTCGATCCCCAGCGCCTCCAGCCGCTCGTAGAAGCCGTCCAGCTCCAGCGCCTCGGCCCCCGGCGGCGGCCAGGCGCCGAGGTCGGCGCCGGCGGCCTCCTCGCCGTTGCCGCGGGCCAGGGTCCCGGTGGCGTGGCGGGTCCAGGCGGCGGGCTCCTCGCCGGGGCCGGCTTCCGGACGGGCGTGGAAGCGGAGCGGGTGGCTGCCGTCGCCGTCGGGGTCGCCCACCGACACCTGCAGCTGAACCCCGCCTTGCTGCGGCAGCAGCAGCGGCGCTTCGATGGTCAGCTCCTCGAGCAGCTCGCAGCCGATCTCGCGGCCGACGTGCAGCCCCAGCTCGGCGAAGGCGGCGCCAGGGACGAGGACGGTGCCGAGGCCGCGGTGGCCGGCGAGCCAGGGCTGGCCCTCCAGCGAGAGGCGGCCGCTGAAGAGCAGCCGGTCCTCGTCGGCCGAGCGCACCGCCGCGCCGAGCAGCGGGTGCCCCGCCGGCTCCAGCCCGATCGCGCCGGCATCGCCGCCGGCGACTGGCCCCTGCAGCCAGTAGTGGCTGCGCTGGAAGGGGTAGGTCGGAGCCGGCGCCGGCTCCGGACTGGCGGGAAGGGCATCGTCCCAGCGGACCTCGACCCCGCTCGCCCAGGCCGAGCCGAGCCCGTGGAGGAAGTCGGCCAGCCCGCCCTGGTGGCGCCTCAGGGTGCCGCTCCAGGTGCGGGCCGGCCCGCCCGCCCGCGCGAAGGCCTCGGCCAGGGCGAAGGGAAGCAAGGGGTTTGGGCTCGGCTCGACGAAGTGCTCGAAGCCGGCCTCGAGCAGCAACTCGACGGTCGGCCCGAAGCGCACCGTGTACCTGGCGTTGCGGTACCAGTACTCGGCGTCGAGCTCGGCGGTGTCGATCGGGCCGCCGGTCACCGAGGAGTAGAAGGGGGTGGCGACCGAGCGCGGCTCGATCCCGGCCGCGGCGGCGATCAGCTCCTCGCGGATCGCCTCGATCGCCGGCGAGTGGCCGGCCCCGCTGGCGGCGCGGATCCGGTGAGTCCAGATCCCGGCCTCGGCGCAGCGCCGCAGCACCTCATCGATCCCCTCGTGTTCGCCGGAGACGACGATCGAGGAGGGGCCGTTGATCGCCGCCAGCGAGACCAGCTCCTCCCAGCCCGGCACCCGCTCTGAGAGGCCCTCCGGGTCGATCGCCGCCAGCGCCATGCCGCCGGTGCCCTCGCCCTGCGCCATCAGCCGGCTGCGCAGGGCGATCAGGCGGGCGGCGTCGTCGAGATCGAGGGCGCCGACCGCGTGGGCGGCGGCGATCTCGCCCTGCGAGTGGCCGAGCACCGCCGCCGGCTCGACCCCCCAGTCCCGCCAGAGCGCGGTCAGCGCCACCGCGATCGAGAACAGCACCGGCTGGACGACGTCGAGGCGGTCGAGCGGCGCCGAGCCCTCCTGTCGGCGCAGGACCGCGCTCAGCGACCAGTCGACGTGGGGGGCGAGCGCTTCCTCGCACTCGCCGATCCGCTGGGCGAACAGCGGCGACTGCTCCAGCAGGTCGATCGCCATGCTCCGCCACTGCGAGCCCTGGCCCGGGAAGAGGAAGACGGGCCGCTTCGGGCCGCTCTCTGGCGCGAGCCCGAGGGCGACGTCCTCGCTCTCCTCGCCGCGGCCGAGGGCGGCCAGCGCCTCCTCCACCTGCTCGCGGTCGCGAGCGGCGACCAGCGCCCGGTGGCGGAAGTGCGGGCGCCGGGTGGCGAGGGTGCGGGCGAGGGCGCCGAGCCCGGCCTCGGGGTGGCGGCGGAGGTGGTCGCCGAGACGGCCGGCGGCCGCCGCCAACGCCTCGGCCGATTTCGCCGAGAGCAGCAGCGGCGTCGCCGGCAGCTCCGGCTCCGGCTCGGCGGCCGCCGGCGCGGGCGGCTCCTCCACGATCAGGTGGGCGTTGGTGCCGCTGGCGCCGAAGGAGGAGACGCCGGCGCGGCGCGGCCGGCCGTTGCGGGGCCACGGCTGCGCCTGGGTGAGCAGCTCGACTTCGCCCGCGGCCCAGTCGACCTCCGGCGTCGGGTCCTCGGCGTAGAGGCTGCGCGGCAGGGTCTCGTTGCGCAGCGCCTGCACCATCTTGATCACCCCGCCGACCCCGGCGGCGGCCTGCGAGTGGCCGATGTTGGTCTTCAGCGAGCCGAGCCGGAGCGGACCGGCTTCGCCGCGGTCCTGGCCATAGGTGGCGAGCAGCGCCTGGGCCTCGATCGGGTCGCCGAGGATCGTCCCGGTGCCGTGGGCCTCGACCGCGTCGACCTCGGCGGTCCCGAGCCCGGCGTCCTCGAGCGCGCGGCGGATCACCCGCTCCTGCGCCGGCCCGCTCGGCGCCATCAGCCCGTTGGAGGCGCCGTCCTGGTTGATCGCCGAGCCGCGGATCAGGGCCAGGGGGCGGCGGCCGTTGGCTTCGGCGTCGGCGAGGCGCTCGAGCAGGAGCAGGCCGGCGCCCTCGGCCCAGCCGATGCCGTCGGCGCCGGCGGCGAACGCCTTGCAGCGCCCGTCGGGCGCGAGGCCGCGCTGGCGCGAGTACTCAACCAGCACTTCCGGGGTCGGCATCAGGGTGGCGCCGCCGGCGAGGGCGAGCGAGCTGTCGCCGTCGCGCAGCGACTGGCAGGCGAGGTGGATCGAGACCAGCGAGGAGGAGCAGGCGGTGTCGAGCGAGACCGCCGGCCCCTCGAAGCCGAAGCTGTAGGAGACGTGGCCGGAGATGAAGGCGCCGGTGCCGTCGGTCAGCCGCAGGCCGCCCGGGTTCTCGACCCCGATCCCGTACTGGTGGTACATGCAGCCGGCGAAGACGCCGGTGCGGGTGCCGCGCAGGCGCCCGGGGTCGATTCCGGCTTCTTCGCAGGCCTCCCAGGCGGTTTCCAGCAAGAGGCGAAGCTGCGGGTCGGTGGTCAGGGCTTCGGCCGGGCGAATGCCGAAGAAGGGGGCATCGAAGTGGCCGGCGTCGGCAAGGAAGCCGCCTTCGCGGACGTAGATCGCACCCTCCTGGCCGGGCTCGCCGAGCAGGCGGTCGAGAGGCCAGCCGCGATCGGTGGGGAAGCTCCCGACCGCGTCGCGCCCCTCGCGCACCAGCTCCCAGAGGTCTGCCGGCGATTCCACCTCGCCGGGGTAGCGGCAAGCCATGCCGACGATCGCAATCGGCTCGCTGTTTGCCTCCTCGGCGCGCCGCAGGCGCTCGCGGGTCGAGCGCAGCTCGATCGTGACCTTCTTCAGCGAGTCGAGGAGGGCGTCCCGGTCGGGCGTCGCGGCGTGCGGATTCGTCTCGTTCATCTCGTCCCTATCTCGTCGTTGACGATCGCGAGGATCTCCTCGGCGCTGGCCGCCTGGATCCGGTCGATGGCCTCCGCCTCGGCGTCGTCGGCGCTCGCGTCGGCGCCTTCGTCCTGCCCCGCCAGGAGCGAGCGCAGACGCGCGTGGGCGCGCTCGCGCTCGGTCACGTCCAGTTCCTCCAGCAGGACCCCGAGGGCCTCGATCGCCGAGTCGAGCGGCGGCTGGCCGCGGCCGGGGTCGAAGCGCCCCAGCAGGTGAGCGCCCAGGGCCGCCGGGCTCGGGTGGTCGAAGACCAGGGTCGCCTCGAGGCGCTCGC
>JBQCHW010000312.1:0-3050 GCA_051954315.1 Solirubrobacterales bacterium | reverse complement strand
GATCTCCAACCTGATCGTCGAGAACGGCACGCCGGGCTACTCGCAGGGCGAGCCGTACCGCAAGATGGGCTGGAACGCCTCCGACACTCGCCCTCTGAGCTTCGACGATTGCCGGGTGCCCGAGGAGAACCTGCTCGGCCGGCGGGGCGCCGGTCTGCGCCAGTTCCTGCACGTGCTCGACATCGGCCGGATCGGAGTGGCCGCGATGGGCGTCGGGCTGGCCCAGGGTGCGCTCGACCAGGCGCTCGCCTATGCGCGCGAGCGCCGGGCCTTCGGCCGCCCGATCTCGAAGTTCCAGGCGATCCAGAGCAAGCTGGCAAACCTGTCGACCGAGATCGAGGCGACCCGGCTGCTCGTCTACAAAGCCGCCCGGATGAAGGACCGCGGCGAAAACTTCAGCCTCACCGCCGCCCAGGCGAAGCTGAAGAGCGGCCGGCTCGCGGTGCGCTGCTGCGAGGAGGCAGTGCAGATCCACGGCGGCTACGGCTACATCGAGGAGTACCCGGTCTGCCGCTTCTACCGCGACGCCAAGATCCTGACGATCGGGGAGGGGACCGACGAGGTCCAGCAGATGGTGATCGCCCGAGCATTGGGGGCATAGGCGCCGTGCCGATCCCGAGCGCAGTCCGCATTCGCGAGGTCGGGCCGCGCGACGGCTTCCAGAACGAGCCGGAGACGATCGCCACCGAGGACAAGGTGCGGCTGATCGAGATACTGGCGCGCACGGGACTGCGGCGGCTGGAGGTGACGAGCTTCGTCCGCGCCGACGTCGTCCCGCAGCTGGCCGACGGGCGTGAGGTGCTGGAACGCGCCGAGATCCCCGACGAGGTATCGGTCTCGGTCCTGGTCCCGAACGAGCGCGGGCTGGAGGCGGCGCTCGAGGTGCGCGACCGGATCGACGAGATCAACGTCTTCCTCTCCGCTTCGGAGACCCACAATCGCAAGAACGTCAACCGCTCGGTCGAGGAGTCGCTGGCCGGGGTTGAGCGGGTGCTCGCGCGGGCGACCGAGGAGGGGCTGCGGTGCGAGGGTGTGATCAGCACCAGCTTCGGCTGCCCCTACGAGGGGCACGTGCCGCTGCGGCGCGTGTTCGAGATCGCCCAGCGCCTAGCGGCCGCCGGGGCGGTCGAGATCGGCTTCGGCGACACCACCGGGATGGCGAACCCGCGCCAGGTCGCCGAGTTCTTCTGGAAGGCCGCGGAAGAGCTGCCCGAGGTCGAGCGGACCGCCCACTTCCACAACACCCGCGGCCAGGGCCTGGCCAACGTCTTCGCGGCGCTGCAGGCGGGGGTCGACTCCTTCGAGTCGAGCTTCGGCGAGCTCGGCGGTTGCCCGGTCCCCGCCGGCGCCACCGGCAACATCGCCACTGAGGACCTGGTCTCGATGCTGCACGAGATGGACATCGAGACCGGGATCGACCTCGAGCAGCTGCTGGCGGCCGCGGCGGCGGCGCGGGAGATCCTCGGCCGGCCGCTCGGTTCCCACACCCTGGTCGCCGGGCCGGTGGACTGGCATGCGTGAGAAGCACCTCGAGCTGATCGCCGAGCTTGAGGGCGAGCTCGAGCGCGTCCGCGCCGGTGGCGGCGAGAAGGCGGTCGAGCGCCATCGCGGCCGCGGCAAGCTGACCGCGCGCGAACGCGTTGCCGGACTCTGCGATCCCGGCACCGAGTTCCTCGAGCTCTCGCCGCTGGCCGCGCACGGGATGTACGAGGGGGCGGCGCCGGGGGCGGGAATCGTCGCCGGCATCGGCACGGTCAGCGGCCGCCGCTGCGTGATCGCCGCCAACGACGCCACCGTCAAAGGCGGCACCTACTACCCGATCACGGTGAAGAAGCACCTGCGGGCGCAGGAGGTGGCGCTGCAGAACCGGCTGCCCTGCATCTACCTGGTCGACTCCGGCGGCGCCTTCCTGCCGCTGCAGGACGAAGTCTTCCCGGACCGGGAGCACTTCGGTCGCATTTTCTTCAATCAGGCGACGATGTCGGCACAGGGGATTCCGCAGATCAGCGCGGTGATGGGCTCCTGCACGGCCGGCGGCGCCTACGTGCCGGCGATGAGCGATGAGACCGTGATCGTGCGGCACCAGGGGACGATCTTCCTCGGCGGGCCGCCGCTGGTGAAGGCGGCGACCGGGGAGGAGGTGACGGCGGAGGAGCTCGGCGGGGGAGATGTCCACGCCCGCAAGAGCGGCGTTGCCGATCACCTGGCCAAGGACGACACCGAGGCGCTGGAGATCCTGCGCGAAATCGTCGCCACGCTGCCGCCGAGCCCGGCGCCACCGTGGGAGCGGATCGACCCGCGTCCGCCCGCCGGCGAGGCGGAGGAGATCCTCGACGTCGTCCCGATCGGCTCGCGGGCGCCCTGGGACATCCGCGAGGTGATGCGGCGGATCGTCGACGGGGACCCACTGCGCGAGTTCAAGGAGAAGTACGGCAAAACCCTGGTCTGCGCCTTCGCCCGCCTCGACGGCCACCCGGTCGGGATCGTCGCCAACAACGGCATCCTCTTCAGCGAGAGCGCCCTCAAGGGAGCCCACTTTGTTGAGCTCTGCGACCAGCGCCGGATTCCCCTCGTCTTCCTCCAGAACGTCAACGGCTTCATGGTCGGCTCCAAGTACGAGCAGGGCGGGATCGCCAAGGACGGCGCGAAGATGGTCTCCGCCGTCTCCACCGCCCGCGTCCCCAAGATCACGGTCATCGTCGGCGGCTCCTTCGGGGCGGGCAACTACGGCATGTGCGGCCGCGCCTATTCGCCAAGGTTCCTCTTCATGTGGCCCAACGCGAGGATTTCGGTCATGGGCGGCGAGATGGCAGCCGCAGTGATGAAAGAGGTAGGCCAGCCCGAGACGGCGGAGCTCCTCCACGACCTATACGAAGAGCAGGGGAGACCCTTCTACTCGACCGCCCGCCTCTGGGACGACGGCGTCATCGACCCCCGCGACACCCGCAAGGTCTTGAGCCAGGCCCTCGCCGCCTGCGCCAACGCCCCCTTGGCCGAGCCAGCCGCGCCGGTCTACCGGATGTGATCCTCAACCTCTTATCGACCGTTAT
>JBQCHW010000311.1:0-6838 GCA_051954315.1 Solirubrobacterales bacterium | reverse complement strand
GTGTTGTATTTTGACGGGGTGTTTAAAAATATTTTATTAAGGGGTTTGCTCCCGCGCGTCCCATCCGCGCGTTCGCAGCCATGTCCTCAGGGCCGGCCCCGGCGTTAACGCCTCGCGGTGAGTCCCTGTAGGACGACCTCTACCGGCGAGCGGTGCTTTCCGTCTCCGTTCGTCGACGAGTCTTGGGCGCCGGAGATGCTGTTGGCGATCTCGCTTACTTGCGCGCTGACTTTCCCGACCTCTTTGGCCGCCTTGGTCAGATCCTTCGACTTGATCTTGACCTTGGGTTTTTTCGGCATCGCGGCTTTGAGGTTCTTCATGCCCACTTTGTGTTTCCGGCCGCCTTTGGAAGCGGCGGCGATGGCCATCGCTCCGCCTGCCGTGGCGATCGCGGCTCCGCCGGCGACGAGCGGCACTTTCGCTTTGCTCGCTACTTTGCCGACGCCCTGACCGGCGCTCTTGGCTTTGTCGCCGACGCCGCCGACCGCGTTGCGCACCGCCTCAATCGGGGTGCTGCCGCCGCTCGAGCCGTTGCTCGAACCGTTCGAGCTCGGCGATTTGGCTTTCGAGCTGGCCGATTTCGAGCTCGCCGATTTCGCTTTCGGTTTCGCCCGTTTCGCAGCTTTCGGTTTCGCAGCTTTGGATTTCGTCGCTTTCGGTTTCGCCGATTTCGATTTCGAAGCTTTGGGTTTGGCTTTCGATTTCGACTGCGATCTCGGTTTCGATTTCGCTTTGCTCGACGAGCCGGCGCTTTTCGATGCCGACTGTTTTTTGGATTTGGTCTCCGCCATTTTCCTCTCTCCTCGGGGGGTTTCCCTATTAGGTCAGGTACCCAATCCATTGAGCGCAAATCACGCTGAGTGCGGCTAAATCAGCATGAATGGGCGCTTGCGGCGCTCTTCACGACCTCGAAGGCACTGCCGGGGATCCGCTTCAGCTGGTTGAGGTTCTCGTCGTCCCAGCGGCGGTCGCTGCTGCCGGAGAAGAACCAGTTGGACCCGTTGTCGGCGGCGATCAGGCCATAGCGCTTCATCGCCACCGCGATCGTCCTCGCCGGGCCGCTGAAACCGCCGAGGCCGTAGCCGGACTTCAGCCGCAGGCGCATGCCCATCGGCGGCGCGCTCGGGTTGGAGGTGTCGCCGGCGCAGTGGGAGGCGGGATGGACCCAGGCGTTGCGGGTGCTCTCGAAGGTGACGCGGATCGCGTGGTCGAGGCGGCCGGCGGCGACCTCGTCGTAGCGGACGAGGCCGGGGAAGATCGGCAGGCCGGCGGCGTCGGCCGAGGTCCAGCCATCCGGGCGGCGGGCGGCGGAGCGCAGGTCCCACGCGGTCCCGGAGTCGGCGTTCCAGTGCGGTCGCGGCTTGCCGACGTAGAAGGCGCGGTAGAGCTCGTAGAGCTTGCAGGCGGAGCGGTCGACGACGAGCACGTGGCGGTCGCCGTCGGAGCCGTTGCCGCCCTCGACCGGCGCCTTCGGCGGGATCGGGAACGGTCCGGGATCGCTCTCGTCACCGTAGGCGGTGTAGTGGACCGGCAGCCGGCGTTGGCCGGCGCCGACGACCGAGTAGGGAAAGCCGTAGGCGCGCGGCGAGCCGAAGTCGGGGTGGAGGTGGTCGCCGCCGTGGGCATCGATGTAGGCGATGTAGGCGGCCGAGCGCGGATCCCGCGACGCCTTCGAAATGTCCTGGTTCCAGGCGGCCTCGGTCGCAAGGGACGGCGCGCGCGGCGAGAGCGACGCGGGCGGCTGCGGGAAGACAGAGCAGGTGCCGAGGTCGGGGTAGGGGCCGACCGCATGGGCGCTCGAGACGGTGGCAATCAGCGCGATCGCTCCCGCCGCCGCGGCCAGTGCTCCCAAACTGTTCCTTATGGCTGTACCGCGACCAAAAGGAACAACTCTCAACCTTGGCGCTCCGCGCATGGCCGCAAGCTACCCGGGTAGGTTCGGCGCATGGACGTATGCCTGATGGTCGAGGGGCAGGAGGATGTGACCTGGGAGGACTGGCTGGCGCTGGCGGCGGCCTGCGAAGAGCACGGGGTCGGGACGATGTTCCGCTCCGACCACTACCTCTCGGTCGATGACCGGCGCGAGCGCGGCTCGCTCGACGCCTGGGGGACGATCGCCGCGCTCGGGGCGGTCACGGAGCGGTTGCGGCTGGGGACGATGGTCTCGCCGGCGACCTTCCGCCATCCGGCGGTGCTGGCGAAGGCGGCGGTGACCGCCGACCACGTCTCCGGCGGCCGGGTCGAACTCGGGATCGGCGCCGGCTGGTGGGAGCGCGAGCACGAGCTCTACGGCTTTGAGCTGCCGCCGGTCGGGCCGCGGATGGACGCGCTCGAGGAGCAGATGCAGATCGTCCGCGGCCACTGGGGCCAGGGCCCGTTCGACTTCGAAGGCGAGCACTACTCGGCCCGTGAACTCAACGCGCTGCCGAAGCCGGTGCAGCAGCCGCTGCCGTTGATCCTCGGCGGCCGCGGTGGTCCCCGCAGCCTGCGCCTCGCCGCCCGCTACGCCGACGAGTACAACACGGTGATGGCGACGCCGGAGGAAGTCGCCGACATCCGCCGCCGCCTCGACGAGGCCTGCGAGGCCGAGGGCCGCGACCCGGCGACGCTGCCGCTCTCGATGATGACCGGCTGGCTGGTCGGCTCCGACCGCGCCGAACTGCTCGACCGCGCCTCCCGCCTCTCGCGGTGGAAAGGCGAAGGCGACGACGGCGAGGCCTTCATCGCCGGCCCGCGCGAGAGCACGATCCTCGGCACGGTCGAGGAGGCGATCGAGCAGCTGCATGAGCTCGAAGAGGCCGGGCTGACCCGGATCATGGGACAGCACCTGCTCCACCGCGACCTCGACGCGGTCGCCCTGATGGGCCGCCTGGCTAGCTAGGGCACGAAAAAACCGGATACCCCGTGCGCGAGTCATAGAGGACGTGCGCTGACTTCACGACTGGGGAGGTGAGCAGGGCTTTGCACATGACCGCGGCTTGCTTTTGATTCCAGCGCGGGGTCTTGTGATTCGTCAACTTGGTGTCGACCACGACGACCGAGCCTCCGGATGCCGCTTCTATCCGGACGATCAACGGGTACCAGCTCTCATTGCCGAACCGACGTTCCATGTACCGGACGATTTCGCTGTGCGGCGTCGGGGGGCGTTTGCTTTTCGCTGCGGCCTGGTCGGCCGGCGGGGCGGTGGTGTCGCCTGAGCCTCCACATCCGGTCGTGAGGGCGAGCGACCCGCCGAGGATCAGCAGGCAGCCGAGGACCGTTATTGCCTTCATCCCCCTCAACCGCATGAAAAGAATTAAACCATGGGCGGTCTAGGCAGCGGTGCCGTAGATCGCCCGCAGCCAGATGTCAACGAGGACGTCGAGGACGCGGTCCTGCTCCAGCGAAGGCTCCTCGTCGGCGAAGGTCGCGTACTGGACCCGCTCGTTCATCTGCACGAGGGCGATCGCGACGTCGCGGGCGGGCTCGCCGGGAGGGGCGGCGCCGCGGGCGCGCTCGGCCTCGATCACCGCGGTGACGTCGGCGACCCAGCCCTCCATCACCTCGGCCCAAAGGGTGCGGGCCTCGGGATTGCGCATCCGCAGTTCGGCGGCGGCGAGGGTGACGGCGCGGCGGGAGCGGAAGGCGCCGTAGAGGTCGTCGAGGGCTTGGCGGAGACCGGCGCGCAGGTCGCCTTTTGCCATCGTCGCCAGCGCTTCTTCGCGGCTGCCGGCCGCGGCGGCGACGAGGCGGTCGATGATCGTCAGCACCACCGCGTCCTTGGAGGGGAAGTAGAAGTAGAAGGTGGGGCGGGAGATGCCGGCGCCTTTGGCGAGGTCGTCAACCGAGATCTCGCTCAGCGGCCGCTCCTCGAGCAGCCGCTCGGTCGTCTCGAGGATCGCCCGCTCGCGGTCGTCGCCGCTGGCGCGGGCGGCGCGGCGGCCGCGTCCACTGGCGGCAGGACTGGGTTTGGCGACGGTCGGCATGCCTTCCACCATACATCGCGTCGACAAAATCGACAAGTCGTTGACTTACTCGACACAGTGTTGATAAAGTTCCGTGCGTGAGCCACCTTCCCCAGGAGACCCCCATGCCTAGCATCAGCGAAAGCACCAACGGCAGCACCTCGGCCAACGGCAGCACCACCGAGCGCGAGCACGTCAACGTCCTGATCGTCGGGGCCGGCCTCTCCGGCGTCGGCGCCGCCGTCCACCTGCAGCAGAACTGTCCCGGCAAGAGCTACGCGATCCTCGAGGCGCGCGACTCGATGGGGGGGACCTGGGACCTCTTCCGCTATCCCGGCATCCGCTCGGACTCCGACATGTTCACCCTCGGCTACTCGTTCAAGCCGTGGCGGGGGGAGAAGTCGATCACCGACGGGCAGTCGATCCTCGACTACATAAAGGAGACCGCGCGCGAGTACGGGGTGGAGGGGAAGATCCGCTTCCGCCACAAGGTCGTCGCCGCCGACTGGTCGAGCGCCGAGGCGCGCTGGACCGTCCGCGCCGAGCGCGACGGCGAGCCGGTCGAGCTGACCTGCGACTTCCTCTACGGCTGCACCGGCTACTACCGCTACGACGAGGGTTTCACGCCGAAGTTCGAGGGGACCGAGCGCTTCGAGGGGCAGATCGTCCACCCGCAGCACTGGCCCGAGGACCTCGACTACGCCGGCAAGCGCGTGGTCGTGATCGGCAGCGGCGCGACCGCGATGACGCTGGTGCCGGCGATGGCCGAGCGCGCCGCTCACGTGACGATGCTGCAGCGCTCGCCGACCTACGTCGTCTCCCGGCCGGCCGCCGACCCGATCGCCCGCGTCCTCCGTCGCCTGCTGCCAGAGAAGCTTTCCTACAACCTGACCCGCTGGAAGAACGTGCTGTTGATGCTCGGCAGCTACAAGGTCTCGCGGCGCTGGCCTGGGGTCGTGAAGAAGGCCGTCCGCAAAGGGCTCGAGCAGCAGCTGCCGGCCGGCTACGACATCGACACCCACTTCAAGCCGCGCTACAACCCCTGGGACGAGCGCCTCTGCGTCGTCCCCGACGCCGACCTCTTCAAGGCGATCCGCGGCGGCAAGGCGGAGGTCGTCACCGACCACGTTAAGACCTTCACCGAGAAGGGCATCCGCCTGCAGTCCGGGCGCGAGCTCGAGGCCGACATCATCGTCACCGCGACCGGGCTCAACCTCCTCGTCCTCGGCGGCCTGCAGATCTTCATCGACGGCAAGGAGAAGCAGCTCGCCGACACCGTCGGCTACAAGGGGATGATGTTCTCGGGCGTGCCGAACCTGGTCTTGGCGCTCGGCTACACCAACGCCTCCTTCACCCTGAAGACGGACCTCGTCGCCGACTACATCTGCCGCCTGCTCAAGCACATGGACTCCCGCGGCTACCGCGTCGCGACGCCCAAGGCGCCCGACCCCTCGGTCGAGGTCGAACCCTTCATCGACCTCAAGTCCGGCTACGTCCTCCGCTCCCTCGATCAGCTGCCCAAGCAGGCGAAGACCCAGCCCTGGCGCCTGCACCAGAACTACGCCCAGGACATCCGCCTCCTGCGGAAGGGCCCGATCGACGACGAGATCGAGTTCTCGCGGGGAGCGGCGGCGCCGGCGCGGCGTCAGGCACCCGTCGAGGTCGCGGCGTAGGGGCCGGGACGATGGGCGTCGCCGAGGCAGTCGCTTCCGCCAGCGGGCCGCTGACCGAGGAGGAGGCCGCCGGGCTGCCGGCACCGCCGGTCATCCAGCTGCCGCAGCCGGTCCAGCTGCTGCGCTTCAACCAGCGCCAGATCGAGTTCGTCTTCGGGGCGCGGCGCCGGCACGGCGACGTCTTCGCGATGCAGACGCCGGAACCGCTGCCGTTGGTGATCACGAGCCTGCCCGAGGACGTGCGCTCGCTCTTCACCGCGAAGCCCGAGGAAGCGCCCTCGCTGGCGGCCGAGAGTCCGCTGCGGCCAATCGTCGGGCCGGACTCGGTGCTGACCTCGCTCGGCGAGCGCCACATGCGCCAGCGCAAGCTGCTGCTGCCACCGTTCCACGGCGAGGCGATCCAGCACTACACGGCGGCGATCGCCGAGGCGGCCGAACGCGAGATCGACAGCTGGCCGCTGGGCGAGCCGTTTGCGCTGGCGCCGCGGATGCAGGCGATCACGCTCGACGTGATCATGGCCGGGATCTTCGGGATCGACGGCAGTCCGGCGCCGCGCAGCGCCGAGGGGCGGCTGCGGGCAACGATCAAAGCGCTGGTCGAACTCTCGACCAAGCCTGTCGCCCAGGTCGCCGAGCTGATGAACGTCCGGCGCGAGGAGCCGGTAGGCATCACCCGCCTCGGCCGGTCCCTGCTCGACCGCCGCATGGACGCGGTGATCGCGCATCGGCGCCGCGAAGACCTGGAGGGGCTGCGCGACATCCTCTCGCTGCTGTTGCAGGCGCGCGGGGAGGAGGGCGAGCCGCTGACCGACGCCGAAATCCGCGACGAGCTCCTGACCCTGGTGCTGGCCGGCCACGAGACGACCGCGAACTCGCTGGCCTGGGCCTGGGAGCGCCTCGTCCGCACCCCGAGCGCGCACGAGCGCCTGGTCGCCGCGGTGCGCTCCGGCGACGGGGCGGAGGAGGCGATCGAGGCGGTGATCACCGAGACGATGCGCTCGCGGCCGGTGGTGCCGATCGTCGGCCGGCGGGTCAAGCGCCCCTGGCGGCTCGGCGAGTATGCCGTCCCCGCCGACACCCCGGTCCTGATCAGCATCCTCCTCCTGCACCACCGCGAGGACCTCTATCCCGAGCCCTATGAGTTCCGCCCCGAGCGGTGGGCGGACCGCAAGCCGGGGACCTACGAGTGGCTCCCGTTCGGCGGCGGCATCCGCCGCTGCC
>JBQCHW010000310.1:0-7689 GCA_051954315.1 Solirubrobacterales bacterium | reverse complement strand
GGCTGAGCGCCGCCGCCGGGGCGACCAACTTCCTCCGCCACGGCCTCGGCACGGGCTCCCGCGAGGTGGTCGAAGAGCTGGCGCCGCGGGTGCAGCTGCGCGAGCTCTAGAGCTGCGGCTGGAAGGGCAGCTCCAAAGCCTCGCCTTGGACGATCGCGCGCGGCGCGGTTTCGGCGATCCAGTCGAGATGAGGCGCCAGCAGCTCGACCTCGCGCAGCTTCTCCAGCGCCGGCGAGAGCCGCACCGGGCGCCCGGCGAGGACGGTGTGGGCATCACTGCTGAGGACGTGGACGAGGCCCCTCTCGGCCATCGCCAGCATCCCGATCGCCATCTGCTCGCGGAGGAAGAAGTCGGCGGTCGCCTGGATCAGCGCCCCCTCCGCGACCAGCGCCGCCATCCGCTCGAACATGTCGGCGGAGAGGTGGCGCTCGGGGTGGGCGATGATCGTCCGGTGCCCGCGCTCGGCCAGGTGGCCGACCCGGCGCAAGAGGCTGTCGTCGAGCGGCCCGGGCGCGGGCTCCAGCAGGATCCAGCCGCCGCCCCCGAGCGAGACCCGCGCCAGCTCCTCCTCGCTCAGGCCCTCGAGCGCGGTCTCGGCGACCTCGCCGCCCTGGAGGATCCGCACCGCGATCAGCTCCTGCTGCAGCCGCGCGTTCAGACCGCTGACCCGTTCGGCCAGCTCCTCGATCCGCACGTCGTGGTCGTGGCGGATGTGCGGGGTCGCGCAGACCGCTTCGATCCCGTCCTCCTCGGCCTGCCGCGCCATCCCGACGCTGTCGTCGGCGTCGCGGGCGCCGTCGTCGATCGCGTCGAGGATGTGGCAGTGCAGGTCGATCACGGCGCCTCCGGCAGGCTAGCTACCCGTTCGGGGGCTTCAGAAGTGCAACGAGCCCTTCAAGGTGCAACCGCCCGTTCAGGCAGGGGCCCGAGCAGGCACGTCTCTAGGATGATCGGCAAGATCATGGCCCTGCTCACGCCGGGCTTGCGTGAGTGGATCGGCTTCAACTCATGGATAAGAAAACGACCCGCAGAGGGAATTACGAGTCTGGCTCCGACTACGTGTTGGAGTACGGAGAGCTCCGCTTCGCCTTCAACGAGGAGGATTTCGCCCAGCGCGTCGAGCAGGCGGCGGTGAAATTGCGCTTCGTCAACCAGGGACTCAGCGCCGAGGAGCTCGACGACCTTCTCGACCTCGCGGTCAGCGGCGAGATCGCCGAGCCCTCATCTGCCCTGGGCGAGCACATCAACGAGAACTGGGAGGACCTGGTCGGTCCCTCCAACCGCAGCCTCGTCCACTGGATCCGCCGCCTCGTCTTCCGCGGCGCCTGGCTCGACCAGCGGGTCAAGGAGGGCGAGCTCGACGTCGTCTTCGACGAGCGCACCCAGACCTTCGGCTACGTCCAGCCGGACCGCAGCGACGAGCTGATCGAGCTCTCCAAAGAGCCGTCGTGGCGCCGCATCGCCTACCGACGCTAGTCGGCCGGGCGCTCTAGAGCAGCAACAACCGTTAGGGATCCGCCACCGGCCGAGCCTTGCTCGCGGCCGGCGTCGAAGAACTCCTTTGCGGCCTCGGCGTCGCCGTAGGCCTCGCCGAGGCGGGTGAGGGAGTCGACGAGGAGGATCACGTCTTCGCCCTTGCCGGAGCGGGCCGCGGCCTGAGCGAGGGCGTCGGAGGCGTGGCGGGGCTGGCCGGCGGAGACGATCTCGGCCTGCGGGGCCTCGCGCTTCCAGTCGGCAAGTTCCTCCGGGGTGGGATCGATCAGCAGGGCGACGGGATCGGGGCCCTTGGAGTCGGCGGCGAGATCGGCGGCGACGCCGCGCAGCAGGGCCGTGCAGCCCTCGCGGCTCTCGGCGAAGACCAGCGCCTGGCGGCCGGCCTCGGGCGGCAGCAGCAGGGTCTGCAGGGTGACGCCCTGCTTGCGGCGGCCGAAGCGGCGACGGCGACGGCGACGCGGGCGCGAAGGCTCGCTGGGCTCCGCGGGCTCCTGACGCTCCTCCTTGGCGACCGGCTCGGGGGCGGGCTCGCGCTCTGGCGCCTTCTCGGGGCGATCACGCGGCTCGCGGTCGGGGCGATCACGCGGCTCGCGCGAGCCACTGCCGCTCCCGCTGCGGCGGCGACGGCGCGGGCGCTCCTGGCGCTCCTCCGTCTGCTCCTCGGCACCCTCGCCGCTGCCGTTGCCCTCGGCGAGCCGGTCGATCAGCTCGCTCTTGCTCAGCAGGCGGTACTTCTCGACGCCGGCTTCGGAAGCCAGCAGGTGCAGTTCGGACAGGTGCTTCTTCTCGAGCTCGGTCTTGGTCATCGGGCGGCAGGTTATTCGACCGGGTTGCTCGACCGTCAGCCGACCCGGCTGACCGCGGCGGCGGGGTCGACGCCCTCCTGCGCCGCCACCCCCAACCAGGCCTCCGCCTCCTGCGAGCGGCGGCGGCGGCCCCAGCCCAGCTCCGCCCCCAAGACGTCGGCGACCGGCTTGGCTGCCTTGGCCGAGCGCAGCCCCGGCGCGGCGAGGATGCCGAGGCGGGTGCGGCGCAGGAGCACGTCGGCGACGCTGCGCGCCTGCTCGGCCCGGGCCGCCAGCGCCACCTCGGCGAGGAGGTCGGGCCGGCCGGGGACGATCGGGCGCGCCAGCTTCGGCTCGGACCGGGCGATCTCGAGCACGCGGCGCGCCGCGTGCCCGTAGCGGAAGGCCAGCTGCGCCAGCGCCTCCTCCCCCACCCCGTCGGGCGCCTGCAGGTCATCCGGGCGAGCCGGCATCCCCAGCGGGATCTCGTGGGTGTGGCAGGGCGCCTCGCGGCCCTCGCGCTCGACCAGACGGTCGACCGTCTGCTTCGCCATCCGCCGCCACGTCGTCAGCTTGCCGCCGGTGATCGTCAGCATCCCCGAGCTGGTCTCGTAGAGCTCGGCTTTGCGGGAGATGTCGACCGACTTGCGCGGATCGCCGGTCGAGATCAGCGGCCGCACCCCGGCGTAGGCGCCGACCAGATTCGACTCGCCCAAGCTCGTGCCGAAGAAATCGTTGACGGCTTCGAGGAGGTAGGCGACGTCCTCCTCGGCCGGGCGCGGATGAGCGGTGTCGCCGTCGAAGTCGTTGTCGGTGGTGCCGACGAGGGTCCGCCCATACCAGGGCAGGGAGAAGATCATCCGCCCTTCGCCTGCCGGGACGATGCAGGCCGCCTTGCCCATCGGCAAGTCGGCCTCGTCGATTAGCAGGTGGGTGCCGCGGCTCGGCGCTATCCGCGGCACGTCCTCCTCCCCCAGCAGCTCCTCGGGGCGGATCTGGTCGGCGAAGACGCCGGTGGCGTTGACGACGTGGTCGGCGCCGACCTCCATCCGCTCCCCTGACTCCTCCTCGACGAAGGCGACGCCGGTGGCTTTCCCGTTGGCGGAGAGGATCTCGGTCACCTTCGCCCCATTCAGCATCACCGCGCCGAAGCGCTCCGCCTCGCCGAGCACGGTGAGAACGAGGCGGACGTCATCGGTCTGGCAGTCGTAGAAGAGGTAGGCGTCGTGGGGTTCGCGCGGGGCCAGTGCCGGCACCAGCTCCAGGACCTCGTCGCTGTCGATCGTGCGGTGGCGGTCCGGCGCCCAGTAGGTGTCTTCCTCTTCTTCGCGGGCGGCGGCGCGGCGTTCGCGGCGGCTGCGGCCGGCGCGCGCGGTCGCCATCACGTCGTACATGTTGAGGCCGAGGCCGAGTTTGCGGTCGCGGCGCTCCTCGCCCAGAGAGGCGACGAGGAACGGGGTCGGATAGACGAGGTGCGGCGCCAGGCGGACCATCAGCGCCCGCTCGAGCAGGGCCTCCCGGACCAGGCCGAGGTCGAAGTTCTGCAGGTAGCGGAGGCCGCCGTGGACCATCTTCGAGGAGCGGCTGGAGGTGCCCTCGGCGTAGTCGCCGCGCTCCAGCAGGGCGACCGAGTAGCCGCGCGAGGCGGCGTCGAAGGCGACGCCGGCACCGGTGATGCCGCCGCCGATCACCACCACCTCGAAGTGCTTGCCGGCGATCTCCTCGATGGCGCGGGCGCGGGTAAGCATCAGTCGAGGTAGGTGGTGGTCTGGTCGGCACCGGGGCGCTCAGGGGCTGGTTTCTCCTGGCGCGGGTGGCCGAGGTGCAGGAGCCCGACGAACCGCTCCTCTTCGCCGAGGCCGACGGCGGCGCAGCCCTCGGGGGTGCGGAGCAGGCCGGGGGTGCGCCAGTAGCCGGCGAAGCCGCGGGCGTGGGCGGCGAGGAGGACGATGTAGGAGGCGGCGGCGGTCGCGTGCAGGTCCTCTTCCTCTTCGACCGGATCGCCGCTGAGGACGCAGGAGACGACGATCAGCGTCGGCGCCCGATCGAGCTTCGCCGCCCCCTCCGGCCCAGCGACCTCCTTCAGCCGCCGCAGCGCCTGCGGCCCGATCACCCGGAAGCGCCAGGGCACCGTGAGGTTGTGGTTAGGCGCCCAGTTGGCGAGCTCGAGCAGCTCGTCGATCTGCTCCCGCGGCAAAGGCTCGGGCGCGAACGCCTTATGCGTCCGCCGGGTGCGAATCGCAGTCTCGACGTCCATGCGTCGAGGGTATAGCTAGAAGATGATCAGCCCGGCGATCGTGAGAGTGCTCGTGGCCTGAATTCCGACGAGGACGAAAAATCCTTGAATCATCGTCTGGCGCAATTCTTTGACTTCGCCCTTGACCTCAGAGATCTGGTTTTCGACTCGGTCGAACCTTTTGTCGACCTGATCGAAACGCTGGTCAACTTGATCGAAGCGCTGGTTGACGCTCGCTTTGAACTCGTCGAGGCGCTCGTCGGTCCAGGTCTCCCTCGGGGTCATCACCACCATGATCTTAGCGTAATGTTTTGGCTGTAACGAAACAAGGCGCTATCGCCAAATTTCGAGCGCGACTTCGTGCCGAATCTGTGACCTACAAGCCGTAGCGGTAATGCATCCAGCCCTTGCGGCCGGCGAGGCCGATGGCGAAGAGGACGCAGCCGGCGAGGAGGCCGAGGAGGATCGCGCCGGCGGTGCTGCTGCTGGAGTTCGTGGTCGATTCGGAGGCGGGTTCGCCGGTGGTCTCGCTTGGCAGCGGGGTTTCTGGGGCGGGAGCGGGCGAAATGGGCGATCCCTTCGGAATCGAGCCGATCCCGGCTCCGTCCGACGGATTCTTCCCCTTGCCGCTGCCGCCGCCGGGGCTGGCGGGGGCCGCGGGAGACCCAGAGCCTTCGTGCCCTCCGAACTGTTCCAGGAGTTCGAGCGGCGTTTCGTCGGAAGCTGGAGGCGAGCTGGCGGGCGGCGCGCCCGATGACGGCGCGGCGCCGCCGCTGTAGCTGGGCGAGCTGGTCTTCGGCACGGGAGCGGGCTTCGGTTGCGGCTCGCGCGGCGGGGCGGCGATCGGCAGGTGGGCGCCGGCAAGGGGGACGATCGCCGTGGCGGTTACCCAAACGGGAGAGGCCTCTTGGCCCGGCGCCTGGAGGAAGTGCCCGTCATCGGCCTGCAGGTCGAGGAGGTAGGCGAGGGAGCTTGCACCGGGGCCGAAGTTGGCCGGGTCCTTGCCCATCGCCAAGAGGCCTTGGGAGGCCCAAGCGGTCGCCTGGGCGTTGGCGCCGAGGTTGTTGCCGGGGGCGTAACCGCCGTTCGGCCGCTTCGCTCCCCGCAGGTAGGCAAGGGCGCGGTTGGCGGCGTCCGAGCCCGGCGTCAGCACCTGCAACACCCCACCGGTGATCTCCGGCGTGCTTTCTTCACCAGCGTTGTTCCCCCAACCGCCGTCTCGGCCCTGCACCTTGCGCAGCCAGGCGACCGTCGGCGCGGTGGCGTCGTTGGCGCCCGCCGCCCGCAGCGCCAGCACCGCATAGGCGCTCGTCGCCGGCCAGCCCTGGTAGGAGCCGTTCTGCCCCCGCTTCGAGAGCAGGCGCTCGATCAGGTTTTCACCGGCGAACTGGCGCGGGTCGGCCCCGGCGGACTCGAGCGCGAGGATCGTGCGGGCGACATCCCCGGCGTCTTTGATTTCCTCGGTGTGCGAGCGCAGGAAGTCGACCGGGGTCTTGCCGCTCTTGGCGACGTCGAGCGGGTTGCGGCCCGAGGCCGCCAGCGCCAGCATCGCCCAGGAGGTGATTTCGGCGCCGGCCTCGCGGTCGCTGTCGGCGGCGAAACCCCCGCTGGGACGTTGCTGGGCTTCGAGCCACTGAAGGGCACGGCCGAACGAGGCGGCTTCTTCGGCGACGTCGGCTCGCGCGCTCGGAGCGAAGAGGCCCACGAGGAGGACGAGGAGCAGCGCGGCGATTGAGCCACCGCGCAGAGCCCCGCCGAAGCCGCGGCCACCATTGCTCGACAGCTCGGGAGCCGAGCCGCGGCGCCACTCGAAGCGCTCGCGGAAGCGGGCGAGCATCCGCACCATCGCCGGCCCGGCGACCAGCGCGAGGACCACATTGCCGGTGACGTGAGCGACATCGAATGGGATCGCGCGGCCCTCGAGCGCCCAGAAGTGCTTCCACGACAGGTCTCCTCCGTAGGTCGCCATCAAGGAGAAGTTCAGCAGAGCCCCGTACAAAATGCCCGCAATGCCGCAGACGGCGGCAAGCGTGAAGCGACCGGCCGGGCGCGGACCGAGCGCGACGATCGCCCCGAGCACGCCGCAGAAGCCCCATCCCGCCATCTGCCACGGCGTCCACGGGCCCTGACCGAACCAGAAGTTGGAGACGAGGGCGGCGAGCGCCCCGACCGCGAACCCAGGCGCGCCGCCGAGCGCGTAGCCGGAGAAGATGACGATGTCCGTCGTCGGCTTGACGTGGGGGAAGGCGGCGAAAGCGATCCTCCCCGCGATCGCCAGCGCCGCCAGCGAAGCGACCAGGGCGACGACCTGCGAAGGCGGCCGCGAGCGCTCGTACCAGACGAACCCGCCCAGCAGAACCAGGCCGAGGATGACGAAGCTCGTCAGCTCCCAGCTCACCCGAGCTCCCCCCGCAGCACCGCCGCCCCCTGCTCGGGCGTGACGATTCCCGGCACGTCCAGCACCCGCGCGACCTCCGTAGCGAAGTACCAACCCCCCGAGAGGATCTCCTCCATCGGCCCGTCGGCGATCACCACCCCTTCGCCCAAGAGCACCACCCGCTCCGCGAACGCCGAAGCGAACTCGACGTCATGGGTGGCAACCACGACCGCGGCAGGGCGTGTCGCTTTCCTCTCGCTATGCGAGAGCAAGTCGACATCACCCGCCAGGCCTCGGATCAGCGCGACGAGATCGTCCTTGCGAGCGCGGTCCATCCCCCGCGTTGGCTCGTCGAGGGCGACGACCGCGGGGAGCTGCTCGCCCTCCATGCGCCCCGCGAGTGCGATTGCCAGCGCAAGGCGCTGACGCTCGCCTCCCGAGAGGTCGCGTGGGTCGGCATCCACCGCGTGCTCCAGACCGACCACGCGCAGCGCCGCCACCCCCTCGTCTCCCGGCAGCTCGTCGCCGACGCGCTCTCGCACCAAGTAGTCGCTCGGGTTCTGTGTGAGCAGCGCGATTGAGTCAAGACTCAACTTCCCCGCCACCGGCTCATGGAGCCCCGCGGCCGTCCGCAGCAACGTCGACTTCCCAGCCCCGTTCCGCCCCATCAGCGCGATCCGTTCCCCCGGCCGCACCTCAAGGTCGATCCCCCGCAACACGTCCCGCATCTCCTCTCCCCGGTCCAGCTCAACCCAAAGCGCCTGCGCCCGGAGAACCGGCGGCTCGCTGAGACGGGG
>JBQCHW010000309.1:0-6325 GCA_051954315.1 Solirubrobacterales bacterium | reverse complement strand
ACGGCGGCGACTCGTTCCTGGGGGCGCAGCTCTTCCTCGCGCTGGCGGCGGCGGGAGGCGGAGCGGGGGGCGAGGTCGACCTGGCGGGCGTCGCTGAAGCGGCTGTCGGCGGTCTCCTCGCCGCTGCCGTAGCCGAGTAGCACCCGCTCGGCTTGCTCGGGCGCAAGCTGCCGTCCGTAGGGGTCGGCGGCTGCGACCGCCTGGGCGTGGAGGGCGCGGTTGAGGATCGCGATCGCCTCGCTCGCCAAAGCGTCGATGGTGTCCTCGGCCTCAGAGACATCGTCGAGCCAGCGGGCCGCGTCCGCCTGCGCCTCGAACGGAGTGGCGGCGCGGATCACGGTGGCGCGGGTGAGTGCCACGGGCGCCGGCTCGGGCTCGGCCGGAGTGGGGCGGCCGTGGCGCCGACGGCGTTCGCCAAGTGGGGGCGCCCCGCGTCGCTGCAGGACGAGGACGGTCTCCTCGCCGCTCTCGGGCTCTCCCACCAGGTAGCGGCCGTCGGCGAGCGGCAGGGTCCCGGCGAAGTCGAACTGGACGAATCCGAAGAACTTGGCCAAGGGGCGATTCTCGCCGCTGCGGCCCGAGGACGCTGGCTCAGTCGCCGGCGCCGGCGGAGATGCCGCCGTTGGTCTGGTCGGGCACCGCGTATTTGGAGGGGCTGACCGGGACGTCGGGGTTTTCGATCTGGCCGAGGCGGTTGACCAGGCGCTGCCACTGGTTCGGTTTCAGCAGCGCCGTGAACTGGGCTTCGGGGCCGCCTTCGATCGGGTGGTAGCCGATGTGGACGTGGTCGTAGTGGTCGGCCATCGCGAAGCTGGTTTCGCCCGGCAGGTCCTCGAGCGAGATCACCTGGTGCGGGTGCATCGTCCCCTGCAGCTGGAGGACGTCGCGGATCAGTTCGTCGGTCATCGTCCCCGGGCCCTGGTGGCCGGTGACGGGCGTGCCGTCGATGACGGCGATGTCGACCGCGTCGCCGGTGCTGTGCTCGGAGACGTTGCCGGAAGTGGTCATCAGGCTGTGGCCGCACTCCAGCGCGGTGATCGTCAGCTTGAAGCCCTTCGTGCGCAGGTACTCGAGCACCGCGAGGATGCGGCGGTCGATGTTGCCGGCGGCGATGTCTTCGCGGCCGCATTCGTAGATTTCGAGGCCGTTGTCGGCGAGCACCCGCTTCTGCAGCGCCTCCTTGGAGAGCAGCAGGACGCCGGCGCCGCTGAGGTTGGAGAACGGGCTCTTGCCCTTGGCGCGGTAGATCGCCGTCGCCTCGAGCAGCTTCCAGCCGTCGAGGATCGGCTTCGGGTCGATCCGCGGCGCCCCCTTGCCGGCCGGGCGGATCGAGAAGTTGATGTGCGGGTCGATCCCTTCCTCGCCGGCGGCGACCCGCGCCAGCACGGTGCCGGCGATCACCTTCGAGCCGACCCGGATCGAGCCCTCGCCGCTGGCCGCCAGCGCCGCCTGCAGCTTGTCGGTCGCGTCGCCGTCCTTGGCGCGGCCGGGGTAGGCGCGCAGCCGCGGCCGCAGGTCCTGGCTTTCGACCGGCACCCGCTTCTCCTTGCCGCTCGGCATCACCACGAGGCGGTGGTCGCGGACCAGCCCGCCGAGCTCGGCGTAGGTGTAGCGGTTGCCGTAGGTGTCTTCGAGGACGATGAAGTTGCCGAGCTTGGCGGAGCGGCCGAGCTTGCGGACGACCCCGTCGTTGACGGCGACGACCGGCGCCCCCTGCTTGCTGAAGATGTTGATCCCGCGCGGGGTGGGGGAGGAGGAGATGACTTCGGCGGCGCTGCCGACGTCGGCGCCGCTGTCCATCGCCTGGCGGGCGGCGATGTCGTCGGCGTAGCGGGCGTTGGCGGCGATCGGGAAGCGGGCGCCCTCGGTGAGGCCGGTCAGCGAGCCGATCAGGTCGGAGGGGAGGCGGCCGTAGGCGCGGGCGTAGAGGAGGACCTCCTGCACGTACCAGTCGGCGTGGTTGTAGGCGAAGATCGCCTGGTAGAGGTCCTTGTTGCCGCCGGCGAGCTTCAGGTAGTGGGCGGCGGCGCAGATCGCGTCGACCGGGTTGTAGGGGTCTTTCTTGCCGTCGCCGTTGGCGTCGAGGCCGAAGGCCTGCCAGCTCGAGGGCAGGAACTGCATCCAGCCGACAGCGCCGGCGCTGGAGACGTTGGTGTTGGTCCCGAAGGCGGTCTCGATTTTGTTGATCGAGGCGAGGACCTCCCAGGGGATTCCGTATTCGGCCCCGCAGGCCTGGTAGATCGGCAGCAGGAAGGGCGGGATTTCGAAGGAGTCGATGACGAAGTTGGGAACGCCGATCGGGGCCGGGCCGAAGGGGGCGATCGTCGTCGTCGGGTTGAGGGTGGTCGGGGCGCCGCCTTCGGTGAACTGGGCGCCCCCATCCGAACCCTCAGGTAGAGGTTGATCCCCACCGCCGTTGGCGCCGGGGGCGGTGGTGCCGCCGCTGTTGCCGCCCCCGGGAGCGGCGAGTTCGTCGTTGCGGGTGGCGCCCTTCTCGGCGCCGGAGCCGGTGGAGCCGGAGCTGCCGATTTCGCTGCCATGCTTGACGCCGCCCTGGGGAGCCTGCTGTTCAGGCGCGGGGGTGGGGGTCGGAGCCGCGACTTCTTCGCCTTCTTCGGTGGCGGGCGGCGCGACCGGGGAAGCGGGCGGGACCTCGGTGGTGTCTTCGGGCGATTCGCAGTCGGGGTCTTCGGTGTCGACGAGGCCGTCGCCGTCGTCGTCGAGCCCGTTGGCGCAGGCGGGCGCCTGCAGCGAGGGGATCCCGGTGGTGGTGGTCGTCGTCGGGAGGACCGCGCTGCTTTCGGAGACCGGCTCGGCCCCGGCCAAGGCGGCCGCCACAGCGGTAATCGCCATGAAGCCGGCTAGTGCGGTGAAGATAGATGCGACTTTAGATCTCATACCGAGGCGTCTCACTGCCCGCGCTGGTTCCCCTCCCCGGGCAGCAACCGGTTGCAGGCTACCCACTAGTCCTAACGTCCACAACGGCTGCAGCCGCTCCCAATAAGTCCTTAATCAACGCTTGCAACATATTTGTGCCGGCAGATTTTCAGCCGAGCCGGATGTGCTCGTTAAGCTGCTGTGACTTGAGCTTCGAGGACTACGAGCAGGATGGGCTGCGGGCGCGGGCCGAGCAAGCGCTCGGCGAGCTGGCGCAGGCCCTGATCGACAACCCCACGCTCCACGACGCGGTCACCGCCGCGCTGGGGGCGCGGGAGAAGGCCCTCGAGGCCCAGCAGGCCGCAATGGCGGCGCTCAACCTGCCCTCGGCAACCGACGTCGAACGCTTGGAGCGGCGGCTGCGTTCCTTCTCGCAGCGCCTCGAGGACGTCGAGGAGGCGATCGACGACCTCAGCCGCGAGCTCGGGGCAATCCGCCGCGAAAACGCCAAAAAGGCGGAGGCGTCGCCGAAAAAAGCGTCGAAAAAAGCTGAGGCTAAGGCTTAACCTTAGGTTGAGAGTAGGGCCGAAGCGGCTCGCCCGGCGCGTTTCGCCGCCGCCTCCAGGTCTTCGTCCCGCAGCTGCCCGGAATCGCTCTTCTCGGCGGCGATCAGCACCGCCGCCGCGGCCACGCCGTGCTCCTCGGCCGCTCGGAGTAGTCCGGCCGTCTGCATATCGGCCCCCTCGGCGACCATCGAGGGAAGCTCTGCCTCCGGCCGGTGCAGCGAGTCGAGGCTGACGACGATCCCGCGGGTTGCCCCCTCGATCGACTCCTCGAGCTGAGCGGTGAGCGCCCGATCGGGAAGCGAGCGGCCGCCGCCGGGCGTGTGTGCCTCGGTCACGACCAGCGGTTCGCCCAGGCCCAGCTCGCCGAGCGAGGCGCAGGTGCCGATGCGGATCGCCCGCTTCACCCCGAGCTCGGCCAGGTCGGCGACGACGACCGCGGCGCTCGGCCCACCCATCCCGGTCGCCTGGATCGTCAGCTCGTCGCCCGCCGGGGTCACCCCCGAGTAGCCCCAGAGCCCCCGTGCGTGGTTGCTCATCTTCGGCTGCTCGAGCAACTCCTGGGCCAGCATCAGCGCCCGTCCGGGGTCGCCGACGAGGACCGCGTCGGCGGCGATCGGGGCGGTCGGGCGCAGGCGGGCCGGCATCTGGGGCCCGACCCTAGCCGGCCGCCGTGCCTGCCGCGACATCGGGGAGAAACGGCCGCCGCCGAATTTGCTCCAGCCGTCTAAAGACCCCTCGCGACTCCCTTCATAGCTTGGAACCCACTCGTCCGAAAGCGACCGGCGGGGCCGTGAATCCCGTCGGGCAAGGAGGGAAGTAGAGAAATGAAGAAGAGGTTGAAGATTGCCGCGCCTGTCGCCGCAATCGCCTCGCTGGTCCTACCGGCAGCCGCCTTCGGCGCCGAAGAACCGGCGATTCTGGAAACCCCGGAGGCCAGCATCAACGCGATGTGGGTGATCGTCGCCGCCTGCCTGGTGATGTTCATGCAGGCGGGCTTCCTGTTGCTGGAGGTCGGGTTCTCCCGCGCCAAGAACGCCGGCGCCGGCGTCGCCAAGGTGCTGGTGAACTTCTCGATCGCCTCGCTCTGTTACTGGGCCTGCGGGTTTGCCCTCGCCTTCGGCGGGCTCGGCGAGATCGCCGGCACCCACGGGTTCTTCCTCGACGTCGGCTCGTCGGTCGAACAGGCCGGCAGCAGCATCCCCTTCGTCGAAACGTATTCGATCTCCCCGGCCGCGTTCATGTTCTTCCAGTTCGTGTTCTGCGCGGTCTCGCTGGCGATCGTCTGGGGCGCGACCCTGGAGCGGATCAAGTTCAGCGCCTACATCATCTACGCGATCATCTTCAGCGCCGTGCTGTACCCGGTGCTCAGCCACTGGATTTTCGGCGGCGGCTGGCTGCAGGTAAACGTCGGGATGCAGGACTTCGCCGGCTCGACGGTGGTCCACCTGATCGGCGCGACCGGCGCCTTCGCGGCCCTGCTGCTGCTCGGCCCGCGGATCGGCAAGTACACGCGTGACGGCAAACCGCGGGCGATCCCCGGGCACTCGATGCCGCTGGTCGGCCTCGGCGTGCTGATCCTCTGGCTCGGCTGGTTCGGGTTCAACCCCGGTTCGACCCTCGGCGCGATCGGCGGCCGCTTCGCCGAAGTCGTCGTCGTCACCAACCTCGCCGCCGCGGCCGGCGTCGTCGGCGCCGTCGCGATCATGTATCTGAAGACCAAGACGATCGACATCGGCATGGCCGGCAACGGCGCGATCGCCGGGCTGGTCGCGATCACCGCTCCCTCGGGTTACGTCGAGTACTGGGCGGCGCCGATCATCGGTGCGGTCGCGGGCGTCGTCGTCGTCTTCGGGGTGCTGGCGATCGAGAAGCTGATCGACGACCCGGTCGGCGCCCTCTCGGCCCACGGCCTCGCCGGCATCTGGGGCACGCTCTCGTGCGGGATCTTCACCTCCCCACGCCTGGCCGAACTGAACGAAGTCGGCGATCCGGGCCTCTGGTACAGCGGCTCCTTCCACCAGCTCGGCGCCCAGGCGCTCGGGGTGGCGGTCGCCTTCGCCTGCGTCTTCGTCGCCTCCTACGGGATCTTCTGGGCGATCAAGAAGACGATCGGCCTGCGGGTCACCGCCGAGGAAGAGGACGCCGGCCTCGACATCTCAGAGCACGGGATGTACGGCTACCCGGAGCAGTTCATCCCCCAGCCGGAGTACTCGACGGGGATCCAGTTCGGCGGCTCGCCGGAGGCCTCGCGCGCTCCGGCCCCGGCCGCGGTAACCGCGATGACCAGCGATTCCTAGGAGGGATGCGCGCATGAAGAAGATAGAGGCGTACATCCGCCACGAGGCGTTCGAGCCGATCCGGGCCGAGCTGCTCGACAAGGGCTTTCCGTCCCTGTCGATCATCGAGGCCAAGGGCTCGGGCCGCCAGAAGGGCATCGTCGAGCGCTACCGGGGTTCGACCCTGACGGTCAACGTCCGTCCCAAGATCAAGCTCGAGGTGGTGGTCGAGGACAAAGACAAGGACGTGGTCGTCGAGACGATCCTCCGGCACGCCCGCACGGGCGAGGTCGGCGACGGCAAGATCTTCGTGCTGCCGGTGGAGGAGGCGATCCGCATCCGCACCGGCGAGGACGGCCAGTCGGTCCTCCAACTGCACGAGGAGTCGGAGATCCCCACCTAGCCCTCTCCGACACTCTCCCCCAAAGAGCAAGCGGGGCGGCCTCCGGGTCGCCCCGCTTTTTCGTGGGCGGGGGAGGGCCGAGGGACGGAGGTGGTGCCGTAGGGAGGGGTGGGGGTCCCTCTCGAGACCTGGGTTCCTCGCCTCTAAGTGGCCGTCTCTCGCCAACTGGTCTGTGCGAGGAACAGGACGCCGGCCCCGAGAGG
>JBQCHW010000308.1:0-8085 GCA_051954315.1 Solirubrobacterales bacterium | reverse complement strand
GACGACCACCTCGGCGAGCAGCTGTTGCGCAGCGACAAGGACCGCCGCGAGCAGCGGATCGTCGCTGAGCGGATCGTCCGCGCCCTGCGCCCGCACGCGGTCTGGGTCGAGGCCGCGCCCGAGCCGGAGATCGTCAAGGTGGCGAACATCCAGCACCTGGCGACGCCGGTGATCGCCCAGCTAGCCGAGCCGCACTCGGCGATCGAGATGGCCGGCCTCCTGCACCCGACCCCCGCCGTCGGCGGCGAGCCCTGGCCCGCCGCGGCCGCCACCATCGCCGACCTCGAGGGGATGGACCGCGGCTGGTACGCCGCCCCCGTCGGCTGGATGGACGCCACCGAAGACGGCGAATTCTGCGTCGCCCTTCGCAGCGCCCTTCTCCGCGACCGCGAGGCCCACCTCTTCGCCGGCGTCGGCGTAGTCGCCGGCTCCGACCCGGCCGCCGAGCTGGCCGAGACCGAGGTCAAGCTGCAGGCGCTGTTGCCACTGCTGGCTGAGTAGCGTAAGAGCCATGAACCGTCTCGTCGCAGGCGTGCTGGTCCTCGCGGTGCTGGCCCTCGCGGCTGCCTCCGCGAACGCGGCCGCCCCCGAAGGCCCGCGCCTGGCGATCCTCGTCCAGAAATACGGGCAGGAAATGCTCGTGACCGGGCCGCTGGGGGAACATCCGCAGCAGCTCGTCGATTCCAGCAAAGCGGTGTCGGGCGGGCCTCCTTCGTGGTCCGCGGACGGAAGCCGGCTGGCCTTCGCCGCCCACGTGCCCGGAGACGACGATCCAGTGCTCGGCGTAGCCGACGCTGACGGGGCGCACCTGCGGATCTACCCCGATGTCCCCCTCGACCTCGGTAACGCGGTGATGGCGCCAGACGGCAGCTCGGCTGCCTACACCCGGGTGCGGGTGCGCAGGAAGAGCAAGAGGACCATCGTCGTCACGGCTTCGATCTGGTCATTCGACTTCGGAGCAGGCAAGGCACGGAAACTGACCCCGTGGCAGGGCGAGTTCCTGATGCCCAGCTCCTATGCGCCCGACGGCTCGACCCTCGCGGCTACCGGATGGGACTTCCGGCGGTTTCGGGCGGTCGCGATCGATCTCCAGACGGGGGGCACCTCGCTGCTCGCCCGCAACGCGAGAGAACCCGTGTACTCACCCGACGGCTCCAGCTTCGCCTTCGTGCGCTGGAAGCCCTGGCTGCCGGAGGGGGAGCTCAAGGAAGCCTCGAACATCGGCGAACTGCGCGTCGGGCGGGTCGGCGTACCCGTTGGATCGACGTCCCTGGCGCGCATGCGCGGCCTTGTCAGCGGGCCGAGCTGGGATCCCTCCGGGCAGCGTCTCGCCTTTGTGAATTCGCTGGACGAGAACCCGAAGGACCACGGCCTCGAGGACGGCAACAGGGTGATGTCGGTCAACGCCGACGGGACCTGCCTAACGAAAGTCTTCGCGAATCCCGACATGGCCGTCTTGGGGGCCGCATGGCAGCCCGGGACCGGCCGCGAGGCGGGACCGCTCACCTGCTGAGCAGCCGAACGTCCAGGGGCTCGACGGCACCTGCCTGAGCGGTTAGGCTGGCGCGAATGGCACGTCTGGGGAGATTGCTCGTCTTGGTGGTCGCGTTCTCGCTGGCCAGCGTTGCCGTGGCCTCGGCCGATACGCGGTACGCCGCGCCCGGGGGGACCGGTGCCGATCCGTGCGCCGACTCGACGGACCCCTGCTCGATCTACACGGCAGCGGCTTACAACGCGCCGGGGACGACGCTGGAAGCCGGCGACACCGTCGAACTGGCGCCTGGGACCTACTCGGAAGCCGACGGCGACCTTGGCCCCGAAGACCGTGTTCAGCCGCCGCCCGCCGTCGTCGTGCGCGGGACGCCCGGGGCTCCCAGGCCGTTGATCGTCCTCGAGGTCAACAACGGTGGCTGGGGTGCCTTCTTCGTCGGACCGGGGACCGAAATTTTGGACGTCGAAATCCGCAATCAAGCGGCGAATGGCTCCGCGATCACCAACCAGGGTGGGGTGATCAACCGCGTGATCGCTCGCTCCACGGTCAGCACCGCCTTCACCTGCACTTCCTTCGAAGGGACGATGCTCAGCAGCGCCTGCATCAACACGGCAGGGGGCACGGCGATCGGGGTCAGCAATCTCGCGCCGCCCGGCACCTACGCCAGCATCCTCCGGAACAGCACCTTCATCGCAACCGGCCCTGGATCGGTTGCCATGGACTTCGCCTTCTTCGCCAGCAACTCCGGCGTCGTCGGGGCCATCAACGGGATCGGTGTGATCGCCAAGGGCGAGGCGAAGGACGTGATTGCCCGCGGCTACGAATACGGCGGCTCCGGCAAAGGCGCGACGACGACGATCGAACTGCAGGCCTCCGACTACGCGACCACCGACACGAAAACCTCCGGCCCTGGAACGGCGATCGTCGCCGCCCCCGGCACCAACGGCAACATCACCGCACCGCCGCTCCTGGCCGCTGACAACGTCCACCAGCTGGCGGAATCGCCGACGATCGACAAAGGCGCGATCGACGGGGCGAGTGGACCGCTCGACGTCGACGGGCAGGCCCGGGAAATCGGCCTCGCCCCGGACATCGGCGCCGACGAGCTGGGGAACCCGACCTCGACGCGGGTCGTTTGCGAGCCCTCCTCGATCGCGCCCGGCAGTGGATCGACCTGCACGGCGACCGTCGAAGATCAAGGGACGGTTCTGACGCAGCCCGCAGGAGACGTCACCTTCAGCACGGGAGGGTCCTGCACGCTGGTTCCGGTCAACGAGGCCAGCTCGAGCTGCTCGATCGAGCTCACCGGCTTGACCGCAACCCAGACCGTCACCGCCGTCTACGGAGGCGGGCCGGGCCATGAGGGCAGCGAAGGCTCGGCGCAGATCACCGTGACGGCTTCTGGCGGCGGTGGAGGAGGCGACGGCGGCGGATCGCAAGGTGGAAGCTCGCAGACTGACTCCGGGCCGAAGAACTCGAAGTCGAAAGAAGTCAACAAGCCTCCAGTGACTCAGCTGAAGAAACACCCGCTGGCGCGGACGACGAAGCGGAAAGCGAAATTCACCTTCTCCGCAAACGAGGCCGGCTCCCGCTTCGAATGCAAGCTCGACGGCAAACCCTTCAAGCCGTGCGCCTCGCCCTTCAAGAAGAAGGTGGGCCTGGGCCGCCACCGGTTCAAGGTCCGCGCCATCGACGCCCAAGGGCTGGCGGACCCGACGCCGGTGGTCTTCAGCTGGCGAGTCGTCCGGCCCGGCTAGCCGCCACATCGCGCCGAGTAGTGCAGAATCCCCCGAGTGACTCGTCGCCTGGCAGGGGTGCTGCTCGTCGTCTGCGGGCTCTGTGTGTCGGGCGCCGGTACCGCGATGGCCGAAGTGCCCGCCGGCCCGCGGCTGGCGATCTCGGTCTTCAGCTACGGGTCGGGTGAGGAGGGCGGAAGCCAGGAAGTGATCACGACCGGACCGTCGGGCGAGGACCCGCAAACGCTTTTCGGCGGTCGCGGCGCGTCGGTCGGCGAAGCCCTTTCCTGGTCTGCGACGGGTGCCAGGCTTGCTTTCTCGGTTTCCGGAGTCAAAAGCACCGCCTCGGGACCGTACGGAGAGGGTTGGCCGGTCGTCGCGGTGACCAGGACCGACCGGGGCCGCGCGAAGGTCTATCCGACCGCCTTCCTCAATGCCGGCGATCCGGTCATGGCCCCGGACGGCCGCTCGGTCGTCTTCCAGCGACTCAGGCTCGTCAAGGAACTGCCCGGCCGCGAGAATCTGCTCCTCAAGAGCGCGATCTGGTCGCTCGATGTCGAAACCGGTTCGGTGCGACGGTTGACCAATTGGAGACTCGGCTCGTTTCTCGAACCCAATTCCTACTCTCCCGACGGCTCCGTTCTCGCCGCCGAATTGCGCGACCGACGCGGTCTGCGCGCGGTTGCGATCGATCTCCGCGGTCGACACTTCAGCCCGATTGCGCGCGAAGCCTCGGAGCCCACCTACTCGAACGGGGGCGGGCTGGCCTTCGTGCGCTTGAAGGACAGGACCCCAAATTCGCTGCCAAGCCATCCGGTCAGCGAGCTCTGGGTGTCTGATGCCGATGGCTCAGGCGCTCAGCGCCTCCTCCGCAAGAAGGGCTACATCTCGTTTCCGAGCTGGGACCCCTCTGGGAGTCGCCTCTCCTTCACCGTGAATCCGCCCGCCGAAGCAACCGGCGACATCGAACCGGAAGCCGGCAACGAGGTGATGCAGATCAACGCCGACGGGACCTGCCTGGCGGGGGTCTTCTCCGACCCCGACTTAACTGCCTACGAGAGCGCATGGGTCCCCGGGCCGGGCCGCGAGGCCGGGCCGATCGCCTGCTAGCTCGGTAGCGCTTTCTGCACCCGCTCGGCGAGCACGCGGTGGGCCTCGACGTTGGTCCCGCGGTCCGTCCGCACCTCGATCAGGCCGGTGCCGGCGGCAAGTGCGGATGGAAGCTCACTGAGCGAGTCGAGGCGGTGGTGGGGGAGGTTGAAGAGAGCCGCGGCCTTGGCGACGTCGACGCCGCGTGGGGTTCCCAGGAGGGCCTCGAACTCGTCCCCGGGGAGCGCCTCCTCCTGGGGCAGGAAGTGGAAGATGCCGCCGCCGGCGTTGTCGATGACGACGATGCGGACCGGGGTGGAGACCTCGCGGAGGGCGGCGAGGCCGCCGAGGTCGTGGAGGAGGCCGAGGTCGCCGGTGACGATCGTCGTCGGCCGGCCGCTGGCGCGGGCGGCGCCGATTCCGGAGGAGAGGAGGCCGTCGATGCCGTTGGCGCCGCGGTTGGAGAGGAAAGAGACATCGGTGGTTGACGAAGCGAGGAAGGCCTCCTGGTCGCGGATCGGCATCGAGGAGCTGGTGTAGACGAGGTCGCCGTCGCGGTGAGCGGCGCCGAGGGCGCGGTGAAGGGCTGGCTCGGTGATCGGGTCGGCGCCGACGAATGCCTCGTCGAGCGCGCTCTGCGCTGCCTTCTCAGCCTCCAGCCAGCGATCTGCCAGCGGTCGTTCGCGTCCCTCCAGGCCTTCCAGTCGCGCCGCCCAGCCGGAGGCGAGCTCGGTGGGATCGGCGCGGAATACAGCGGCCGCCCGGTTGTTCGGCTCGTTCCAGCCGCCGGTGGGATCGACGACGATTTCCTCGGCGCCGCTTGCGGTGAGCCAGGCGCGCAGGGGCTTGCTGGTCGGCATCTCGCCGAAGCGGAGGACGAGCTCGGGGACGACGGAGCGGGCGAAGTGCTCATCGCGCAGCAGCAGGTCGTAGGCGGCGACCACGTGGGAGCGGTCGTGGGGGCCGCAGCGCAGTTGCGAGGTGGGGTCGGCGAGGATCGGGAAACCGGAGACACGGGCGAGGTGGGCAAGCGGCTCGCGCAGCTCCGGGTCGAGCTGGCGCCCGGCGACGATCACGCCGGAGATCGCGTCGCCGATGTGGCCGGCCATCTCGTCGAGGAGGGAGACCGAGGGCTCGAGGTCGATCTTGGTCACCGCGGTCAGCGGCCTCGCACCGCGACCCTCCAGCGCCAGCGGATCGGTGGCCGTCACCGCGCCCTCGACGGGCACCGGCGCCAGCGGCTCGCGCCAGGGGAGGTTCAGGTGCACCGGCCCAGGCCGGACCTCGCCGCGGGCTTTCGACAGCGCCCGGCAGGCAACCGAGCGGTAGTGGAGCAGGCCGCTGTCGTCGGCCTCGTGGGTCCCGACTTCGCTGAACCAGTGCACCGAGCCCCCGAAGGTCTTGATCTGGTCGATCGTCTGCCCCGCGCCGATCCCCCGCAGCTCCGGCGGCCGGTCGGCGCTCAGCACCAGCAGCGGGATCCCCGATTCGTCCGCCTCGATCACCGCCGGGTGGTAGTTGACCAGTGCGGTGCCCGAGGTGCAGAGCAGCGCCACCGGCTCCCCACTCGCCTGCGCCGCCCCCAGCGCGAAGAACCCCGCCGACCGCTCGTCGACGATCACCGCCACCTCGATCTCCGGCTGCCGCCATAGCGCCACCGCGAGTGGCGTCGACCGCGACCCCGGCGAGACGACCGCGAGCCGCAGCCCCGAGCGCGCCAGCTCCTCGGCGAAGGCCGAGGCGAGAGCGGTATTGGCGTTGGTGGGGTCCATCAGAAGGTGGCGTGTCGCTTTAGCGGCCGATATGTCCACAAAAGCGACACACGCAGGCTAAATGCGGTGAGCCTGCAGCGCCTCCTCGTCTAGCTCGATGCCGAGGCCGGGGCCGGGGGGGAGGTGGAGCTGGCCGTCGCGGAGTTCGCACTCGGTGGAGGCGATGGTCTCGGCGAAGAGGCGTTGGGTGGCGAGGCCGTGGGCGAGGTGGAGGCGCTCCGGGTGGGTCGTCTCGGCGAGGCTGAGGGCGGTGTGGGCGGCGGCGGCGATGCCGACGGGTCCGTCGAGGGCGCTGGTGATGTAGGCGGGGAGGACGTCGGCGATGGCAAGAGCGGCTTCCGGGCCACCGACCTTCGAGAGCTTGATCCCGGTGTAGGCGCAAGCGCCCATCGACGCCGCCCGCTCTGCCTCCGCGAGCGAAGCGACGCTCTCATCCGCGGCAAGGGGAACCGACGTGGACACCGCGAGCTCGGCCATTTCCCCCAGCGTCCCGACCGGCTGCTCCGCCAGCTCGATCCCAAACGGCTCCAGTTCGCTCAGGCGCCTCTTCGCCGTCTCGAGATCCCAAGCCGCGTTCACATCAACCCGAATCCGCGCCTCGGTCCCCAAGGCCTCCCGAACCGCCCGCACCTGCTCGACGTCCGCATCGCGAGTCTGTGAAAAAGCGCCTATACGACGATTTTTCACAGACTCGGCACCGAGCTTCAGCTTGAACGCGGTGAATCCGTCAGCCGCCCACGCTTCGGCATCAGCCGCGACAGCGCTCGCCTCTCCCGCTACCAGGGTTGCGTTACACGGAACCGCTTCCGTCCCGCCAGCGACCGACGGATTATGAGTCCGCTGGTCACCCGCCCTCCTACCCAGCAAATCCGCTTCCGCCGTTCGCACCGCACAGAGCGAAGGAGCGGACAGTCCCTCAACCGTCTGCCTCTCCGCCCACTCCTCGAGCTCACCAACCACCCCCGTCAGCGACACCCCGCCCCGCAACGCCAGCGGCACCGCTTCCCCCAGCCCCACGACCCCGTCCGCGTCCCGCACCCGGAGCAGCACCATCTCCCGCCGCTCAAGCACCCCGCGCGCCGTCACATACGGCTTCTTGAATGGAAGCGCGTAGGGAATTACCTCAACCGATGCGAACCGCACCCCCAAAGCCTTTCAGGCCGAGATCAGCAGGCCGATCGTGACCAGGAGGCTGAAGATCCCGAGCAGGCCGCCGGTCGCCGCCAGCACGCCGTTCAGCGCCGGGCCGTCCCGCCGCTCCCGCAGCGTCCGGAACGGTTTCAGCGCCAGCGGCGCGGCCAGCCACCCGATCATCGGCAGGGCGCTCGCTTCTCCGGCCCAGAGCGCGACCGGCAGGACCACGAACGCCCCCGCCACCAGCAGCCCGTAGAGCTGCACCGCCGCCTCGCGGCCGATCCGCACCGCCAGGGTGTTCTTGCCGGCGCGGCGGTCGGTCTCGACGTCGCGGACGTTGTTGACGACGATGATCGCGGTCGCCAGGAAGCCGATCGAGATCGAGAGGCCGAGCGGCAGCGCGTCGAGCTCCTCCAGCTGCACGTAGTAGGAGCCGTTGACGGCGACGAGGCCGAAGAAGAGAAAGACGAAGACCTCGCCGAAGCCGGCGTAGCCGTAGGGGCGGGGCCCGCCGGTGTAGAGGACGCCGGCGGCGATCGAGAGGATCCCGATCAGCAGGATCACCCAGCCGGCGACCGCGGTCAGGTAGATGCCGCAGACGACCGCGACCGCGAAGGCGATCCAGGTTGCCCGCATCACCCGCTGCGGCGTCACCATGCCGCTGGCGGTCACCCGCACCGGCCCGAGCCGGTCGGCGGTGTCGGCGCCGCGCTTGGCGTCGGAGTAGTCGTTGGCGAGGTTGGTCCCGATCTGGATGAAGATCGAACCGACGAGCGCGGCGAAAAACGCCCCCCAGCGCGGCAGGCTCCCGTACCACTGCACCGCCGCGGCAGTTCCGACCAGCACTGGCGCGATCGCCGCC
>JBQCHW010000307.1:0-2857 GCA_051954315.1 Solirubrobacterales bacterium | reverse complement strand
GAATCCGAGCTGGTCCGGCTCGCGCCGGTCGGTCCCTTTGCCGGTGCAGACGTCGACCCACTCGAGCACCTCGGCCAGCTGGCCGCCGTAGGCGTTGGCGTTCATCCGCACCGCGCCCCCGGCGGTGCCGGGGATGTTGACCCCGAACTCTAGGCCCGAGAGTCCCCAGCCGGCGGTCTTAGCCGCCGCCGCAGACGATGCGCTCGCCCTCCCGCTCGATCTCCGCCAGCTCGCCGTCGAGCTTGAGCGCGAGGCCGTGGAAGCCGGCGTCGGCAACCAGGAGGTTCGAGCCGGAACCGATGACCCCGACCGGGAGGCCTTCTTCCTCGGCCCAGCGTAGGGCGGCGACCAGGCTCTCCTCGTCCCCCGGCCGCGCGAACCAGTCGGCGGCGCCGCCGGTACGGACCGTGGTCAGTCGCGCCAGCGGGAAGTCGCGCCGCACTCCGTCCGGGGGCGCGCTCACGAGATAGCTCCTGCCGAGGTAGCGGGCTCGGTCACCAGCGCCTCCCCGAGCCTGAAGATGTCGCCGGCGCCGATCGTGACGAGAACCGCTTTCGAACCGACGACCTCCTGGGTGCGATCCAGGAGGTTGGCTAACGCCCGCTGTGCGGTCGCGGCTTCCGGCAGCCACCAGACCGGCTTACCGCCCGCGCGCTCGGCGGCGGCCTGCGCCACCCGCAGCCCGCTGACACCGGCGAGCTCGCCGACAGGCTCCTCGCGGGCGGGATAGACGTCGAGGACGACGACCTCGTCGGCCAGGGTCAGCGCGGCGCCGAACTCGCTCGCCAGCGCCTTCGTCCGCGAGTAGAGGTGGGGCTGGAAGACGGCGATCAGGCGGCTGGGGTCGAGTTCCCGCAGCGCCGAGAGCGCCGCTCGCACCTCGGTCGGATGGTGAGCGTAGTCGTCATATATATGGACCGCCCCCCGAGCGCCCTTGAGCTGTAGGCGCCGGTGGACGCCGCCGAAGCTCTCGAGGGCCCTCGCGGCAGCGGCGACGTCGAGCCCGGCGAGCTCGATCGCGCCGAGGGCGGCGCGGGCGTTGCGGAGGTTGTGCTGGCCCGCTACCGCCAGCCGCAGGTCGGCCGGCCCTGGAGCGGCGGCGTCGAAGCGCACCTCCTCGCTGCGTTCTCCCAGCCACCCCATCTCCTCGTCGGCCGGGACGACCAAACCCCGCGCGGGTCCGACGAAGCTGCGGAAGGCTTCATGCAGCTCGGCCAGCGAGCCCCAGCGGGTGTGGTGGTCCATCTCGACGTTGGTGACGACGGCGACCTCGGGCCGCAGCTGCAGGAAGCTGGCGTCGCTCTCGTCGGCCTCTGCCACCACCCACTCCCCCTCCCCCCAGCCGGCGTTGACTGGGGCGCCATCGGGGCCGAGCCCCGGCACCTCGCCGCCGACGAAGAAGGCGGGATCGGCGCCGATCGCCCGCAGCGCCCAGACCGTCATCGCGGTCGTCGTCGTCTTGCCATGGGTACCGGCGATCGCAATCAGCCTCTTCTCGGCGCAGAGTTCGGCCAGCAGCGCCCCGCGGTGGATCGGCTCCATCCCGCGCTCGCGCGCCAGCGCCAGCTCCGGGTTGTCGGCGCCGATCGCGGTGGAGACGACGACCTCGGCCCCCTCCGGCAGGTTGGCGGCGTCGTGGCCCACCGAGGGTTCCAGCCCCGCCTGACGCAACCGCTCCATATAAGAAGAGTCGCTGCGATCACTCCCGGTGACCGTCGCACCGAGCCGCGCGCAGACCAAGGCGAGCCCGCTCATCCCAGCGCCCCCGATCCCGATGAAGTGCAGCCGCCGCTGAGACCAGTCGCTCATCGCGTTCTCCCTCTCGCCGCCTTCAGCACCTCGTCGGCGATGCGGCGAGCGGCGTCTGGCTTGGCGAGGCGGCTCGCCGCTGCGGCCATTTCCGCCAGCCGCGCCTCGTCTCCCAGCACCGCCGCCACCTCCCTACCCAGCCTCTCCCCGGTCAGCTCGGCGTCCGGGACGACGATCGCGGCGCCGCCGCCTCGCATCCACTCGGCGTTGGCGGTCTGGTGGTCGGCGGTGGCGAAGGGGAAGGGCGCGAGGATCGCGGGGCGGCCGGCGGCAACCACCTCGAAGATCGAGCCGCCGGAGCGGGCGAGCACCAGGTCGGCGGCGGCAAGGGCGTTGCCGAGGTTCGGCTCGTACTCGAGCAGCGTGTAGCGCTCGCGGTGCTGCGCGACGGCGAGCCGACGCTGGACCTCCGTGAAGTCCCGGCGTCCCGCGATGTGGAGGACGTGAAAGTCGCGTCCTTCCCCCTCCGCGAAGGCCTCGACCGCGGCAAAGTTGATCGTTCGCGCGCCCTGGCTGCCGCCGAAGACGAGCAGGCAGCGGGCGTCGGCGGCGATGCCGAAGCGCTCGCGCGCCTTGGCGCGGTCGCCTTCGAGAACCGCCCGCGGCACGGGCCGTCCGGTCACCAGGTAGGGATCCCCCTCCCGACCCGCGATCGGGAAGGCCAGGCAGACCCGCTGCGCCCGTCCCGCCAGCAACCGGTTCGCCAGTCCGAGGTGGCTGTCGGCCTCGGTCAGGACCAGGGGCGTCCGGGTCAGCGCCGCCGCCAGCCCGGCGGGCCCGGCAACGAAGCCGCCGCCGCCCAGCACCACGTCCGCCCCGCGCCGCCGCAGCACCTTGCGCGCGGCCGCCACCGCGCCGATCGCCTCGACGCCCGCCCGCGCCGCCTTCAACGGGTTGCGCCGGTCGATCCCGCGCACCTTGACGAAGTCGATCTCATAGCCGGCCGCCGGCACCAGCTCGGCCTCCATCCGGTCGCGGGTCCCGAGGAAGCTGACCTCGGCGCCGCTATCCCGAAGCTCGTCGGCGACCGCCATGGCGGGCACGACGT
>JBQCHW010000306.1:0-2786 GCA_051954315.1 Solirubrobacterales bacterium | reverse complement strand
CGAAGCGTCCGCCCGGCTTGAGGTCAGCGAATAGCGGCGTCCGCCGCGAGATCTGCTCGAAGTCGTCCATCGTCAGCTCGATCCCGAGCTCGTGGGCAAGGGCAATGAGATGGAGGACGCCGTTGGTCGAGCCGCCGGAGGCGCAGACGCAGGCGATCGCGTTTTCCAGCGCCTCGCGGGTGATGATCTTGCTGGGACGGATGTCCTCGGCGAGGACGTTGATCACCAGCTCGCCGATTTTCTCGGCGACGGTGTCCTTGTCGTCGTCTTCGGCGGGAACCATCGCCGAGCCGCCGGCGCTGATCCCGAGCGCCTCGAAAGCGCAGGCCATCGTGTTGGCGGTGAACTGTCCGCCGCAGGCGCCGGCGCCGGGGCTCGCCACCCCCTCCAGCTCGTGCAGTTCCTCGTCGGACATGTCGCCGGCGTTGTGGGCCCCGATCGCCTCGAAGATGTCGAGGATGGTGACGTCGCGGCCGTGCCAGTGGCCAGGGGCGATCGAGCCGCCATAGAGCAGCACCGAGGGCACGTCGAGCCGGGCCAGGGCCATCGCGCAGCCGGGGATCGTCTTGTCGCAGGCGCAGAGGGCGACGATCGCGTCGAACTGGTAGCCACGGGCCATCAGCTCGATCGAGTCGGCGATCACCTCGCGGCTGATCAGCGAGGCCTTCATCCCCTGCGTCCCCATCGTCACCCCGTCGGAGACCGCCACCGTGTTGAACTCCATCGGCGTGCCCCCAGCCGCCCGCACGCCCTCTTTGACGTGCTCGGCCAGCGCCCGCAGGTGGAAGTTGCAGGGCATCGCCTCGGTCCAGGTGTTGGCGATCCCGACGGTCGGCCTGCTGAGCGCGTCGTCGTCGAAGCCGATCCCCTTCATGTAGGCGCGCGAGTGGGCCCGGTCGGGGCCGTCGAAGACGACCGAGGAACGCGGGCGCGGAAGCTTGGTGGTCTGGCCGTTGCTGCTCATGGTGAGAATCTAGTCAGCGGGTCACTTTGGCGTCGCTGCGGCTGCGGGCGAGCCCGAAGACGTCCACTGGTCCGGCCCCCGACCCGATCTCGCGCAACCCGTCCCGCACCGCTTCGGAGGTGAGCTCGCGCGCACCCACCGTGGCGGCCAATGGCGACCAGCCGAGGGCGAGGTAGGCCGCAAGCGATGAGGAGTGCGTGCAGCCCGAACCGTGGGCGGCGCCGTCCGGATGCCGCTCGCCCGGGATCTCGACGATCTCCTGCCCGTCGTAGAAGACATCGACGACCTCGTCGCTGTGACCGCCGGTGACGACCGCCGCGTCAGCGCCCAGGCCGACCAGCGCCCGCGCCAACTCCGCCTGCGGCGCCTCGTCCCCCAGGCCGGTCAGCACCCGGGCCTCGGGGATGTTCGGCGTCACAACGCTCGCCAGCGGCAGCAGCCGGCCGGCCAGCGCCTCGCGCGCGTCGGGATCGAGGAGGACGGAGCCGCTCTCGGAGACCATCACCGGATCGATCACCACCGGCGGGTCGTTGGTCAGGATCGTGGTCAGGGCAGCCGCGACGCTCTCGATCGCTTCCGCGTTGCCCACCATCCCGATCTTCACCGCGTCGACCCCGATGTCGGCGGCGACAGCGGCGATCTGCGCGTAGATCATCTCGCCGGAGACGGACTCGACCGCATCGACCCCGACCGTGTTCTGTGCCGTGATCGCAGTGATCGCGGTCATCCCGTGCACGCCAACCCGCGCGAACGCCTTCAGGTCGGCCTGGATCCCAGCTCCGCCACCGGAGTCGGAGCCGGCGATCGAGAGAACAGCGGGAATGCGCTCGTCGGTCATAGACCCAGCCTAAAGAGAGGAGCCTCTGGGAGAGGGCGCCAAAGTGCGCAGATAGGTACCCAAGTTGGAGCAGGTGAGGTAGCCGAGCAGCTCCAGCCGGGAGAGGGCGGTGGCCGCGGCGGGGCCGGAGAGGCCGGTGGAGGAGGCGACGGCGTCGCAGGTGGTGTGGCCGGCCTCGACGGCGGCGAGGGCGGCTTCGAGGTCTGGTTCCAGTTCGGGGCGAGCCGGTTCGAGCTTCTTGCGGCCGGGGCCGAGCAGGGCGTCGAGGACGTCCTGGGCGTCGCGAATTACGTGAGCCCCGGAGGCGAGCAGGGCGTTGGGGCCGGCGGAGGCGCGGGAGGTGACCGGGCCGGGCACGGCTCCGAGGTCGCGGCCGAGGTCCGCGGCCAGATCGGTGGTGATCAGCGAGCCGGAGCGGGTGGCGGCCTCGACGACCACGGTCATCCCGGCGAGGGCAGCCATGATCCGGTTGCGGGCGGGGAAGGTCCAGCGCCACGGGGTCGCCCCCGGCGGGAACTCGGAGATCACCAGCCCCTGTTCGCAGATGCGGCGCCAGAGGGAGCGGTGGCTGGCGGGGTAGGCGACGTCGGGACCGCAGCCGAGCACGGCGATCGTGCGACCAGTGTCGATCGCGCCGCGGTGGGCGCAGGCGTCGATACCGAAGGCGAGGCCGCTGACCACGACCATCCCGGCCGCCGCCAGCTCCCGCCCCAGCTCGCGGGCGATCTCGCGACCGTAGGAGGTGGCCCGGCGGGCGCCGACGATCGTCACCGTCCCGAACGGCTCCAGCTCCTCCAGCATCCGCGGGTCGCCGCGACCGATCAGCGCCCAGGGAGCATCGGGCGCGTCGCGCAGCGGGTCGGGGTAGAGCTCGCTGTGACGACAGCAGGCCCAGCACTCGGCCAGCAGCAGCTCTTCCAGCAGCCGCTCCTCCGACAGTGCTTCCACCCGACCCAGCATCTGCGCCTTCACCTTCGGGGCGGC
>JBQCHW010000305.1:0-5290 GCA_051954315.1 Solirubrobacterales bacterium | reverse complement strand
CCACCCGCCTGCTTCGCGAGTTTGCCGGTCTCGAAGGAAATCTGGCCATCGCCGATATCCGCCGAGACGCGGGTAACGTCAAACATGCTCATTTAGTTGTTACCTCCGGCCGCCCGGATGGCGACCATCTGCTTTCAGAACTCTCGTTCTCTTTCAACCGGGAAGAGTACAGGGCTTAAGGTAGGCGAGATGGGGAGCCGTGGGAGACGGGTTCTGGGAGCCGCGCTGGCGGCGGCGGCGCTGTCGCTGGCGGCGGCGGGCCCGGTCGGCGCAACCACGATCGGCAGCAACCTCCTCGACCCGCCGAACGGCGGGGTCTGCCCGACGAGCGGGAGCGGCGAGGTCACCTGCAGCTTCGTCCAGGCGAGCCTGGCCAACGACCATCAGGCCTCGAGCGGCGTGCAGCCCGAAGGGGACTACGGCGTCATCACCAGCTGGAAGATCTCGACGGGCGCGGCGACGGCGGCGACCACCGGCGCGAAAGCGCGGCTTCGAATCGTCGAAGGCGGCGGCGTCCCCTACGCCTACGGCGCCAGCGAATACGAGGCGCTGCCACTGGGCGAACCCGGGGTCCACGTCTTTCCCGCCCGCCTCTCGATCGACGAACCCAAGCAGGCGATCGCGATCGACACGGCGGTCACCGGCAACGGCTCCGGCGAAGCCGCGGCGCCTTTCGCCTTCCGGGCCGGCGGCGTCGGCAGCGTCTGGAAGTGGGTTCCCGGCCTGGAAGAGGGCGGATTGCCGCTTTCCGACACCGAGGGCGACCTCGAGCTGCTCTTCAACGTCGAAGTCGAGCCCGACCGGGACCACGACGGTTACGGCGACAAGACGCAGGACAAGTGTCCCAAGGACCGCAGCCGGCAGGACCATTGCGACGTCGTTCCCCCCAGGACCAAGATGACCTACGCGCCTCGGCAGGACTTCCTGCGCACCGGGAAGGTGGTCGTCTACGTCCGGGCCAACGAGCCCGCCAAGACCGTCGCCGGGGGGCAGATCGACATCAAGGGCCTGATCACCTACGGCATCTACTCGGATCGGAAGTACGTCGCCAAGGGGGAGAAGGCGAAGCTGGTCCTGCGGGTCCCCGCCAAAGCCCGGCGGGCGGCAGCCCGCGCTTTCGCCCGAGGACGCCAGGTGACCGCGAGCATCTCCGCCTATGCCCGCGACACCGCTGGCAACTTCAGCGGCGACACCGTCGCCTCGATCAAGCCGAAGCGCTAGTCGGGCCGCCGCCCGCCCCGTCGAAGATCGCCGGCGTCCGCCCCACCCCGGCCCTGATCCCCGACTCGAAATCCCGCCGCACCCGGGCCTCCACCTCGGCGGAGCGGCGATCGCTCTCGAAGCGGTCGAGGTCGAGGCCAAGCTGTTCGACCCGCTCCCAGAGGTGCGGGTCGTCGACGCGGCCGCGGTCGGCGTAGAGCGAGTCGACCATCTCGAAGAAGCGTCCCTGGCGCCCGGCGGCCTCGGCGGCGGCATGCAGGGCCGGCGAGCGCGGGTGCTTGCTGGCGACCGGAAAGTGGCGGAAGACCAGAAGGTCGGCGCGCCCCCGCAGCCGCGGCCACTCGGCCGCGCAGTGCGGGCAGCCGAGGTCGGCGTAGACGACGACCCTTTCCTCCCCCTCGCCGCGGACGTGGTCGTCCGGCCCGACCGGCGGGATCGCGGCGCTGCCGAGGTCGGCCATGAGGCTAGGAGAGGGCGTCGAAGATGACGTTGGCGCCGGGGAACTCGCCGGGGTTGGGCGATTCGTAGGTCCAGGCGACCACCCCGTCCTCATCGACGAGGACCAGCGTGCGGTTGGAGAAGCCCATCTTCTCGACGTAGGAGTCGTAGGCGCGGGACACCTCGCCCTTCGGCTCGAAGTCGGAGAGCAGGGTGGTGTCGATTCCCAGCTTCTCCTGGAAGGCTTTATGCGCGAAGAAGCTGTCGACGCTGATCCCGACCAGCTCGACCCCCTTCTCGGCGATCTCCGGCTTCACCTCTTGGTAGATCGAGAGCTGGTCGCCGCAGACCGGGCTGAAGTCGCCGGGATAGAAGACCAGCATGACTTTGCGGCCCTTGTAATCGGAGAGGGAGACCTTCTCCCCATCCTGGTCGCGGAGGGTGAAGTCGGGGGCTTGGTCCCCGACGGCGATCATCGCCGCAGGCCGAGCTCTTTGACCAGGGCGCGGTAGCGCTCGAGGTCGGACTTTTCGAGGTAGCGCAGCATCCGGCGGCGCTTACCGACCAGCATCAGCAGCCCGCGCCGCGAGTGGTGGTCCTTGGCGTGGGCGCGCAGGTGCTCGGTGAGTTCGTTGATCCGCTCGGTCATCAGGGCGATCTGGACCTCGGCGGAGCCGGTGTCGTTGTCGCCGCGGCCGTACTTGCCGATCAGCTCGCTCTTTTTCTCTTTGGTCAGGCTCATCTCGTAAAAACGCCGCGCACTTTCGGTGCGACGGCTGGCGCAAGGTAGCACAACGGGAAGGGCTCGGACCTGGCCGATAAGCGGTCGATTGACTTGCGCCGGGGCCTCTGAAAGGCTCGCTGGATCATGGCCGAAGGAGGGCATGGATCGTTCCGGCAGATCTTCCGGCGGTGCTTTATCTGCACCGCCTCGCTCGTTGGCGTGTTGGTCCTGGCGGTGGCCGCATCGGTGCCGACGGCAATGGCCAACACGCAGCTGTTCGAATACACGGGCGGCGAGCAGACGTTCGTGGTGCCCGATGGCGTCCACAGCCTTCAGATGACGATCACCGGCGGCCTGGGTGGCGATGGGGGCAAGGTCGGCGGCACCGGCGCGCTGGTCATCTCCGCCCCCTTCGCCGTGACGCCCGGCGAAACGTTCTACATCGAGGTCGGCGGATCGGGAGAGAGCAGCGCCGAAGGAGGAGAAGGAGGTTTCAACGGAGGCGCGGCCGGCGGCCCGGGCGCCGGTGGAGGCGGAGGGGCCACTGACGTCCGTCTCCTCCCCCGCTCGCAAGGTCTTTCGCCGGATTCTCGCCTGATCGTTGCCGCGGGAGGCGGCGGTGGCGGAGGCAACGGCAGCGAAAGCGGCGGAGTCGGTGGGTCCGCCGGCAACCCTGGTGACACCGCCAGCAGTGTCAACGAAGGCGGCGGTGCCGGGATGGGATTCACCGGAGGCACCGGGGGAAGCGGCTGCGGTGAATCCGGCTCCAACGGCAGCCTCGGCATCGGTGGCGAGGGGGGCAGCGGCGAAAGCGCTACCAACGGCGGCGGAGGTGGCGGTGGCGGGTTCTATGGCGGCGGCGGAGGCGCCGGCGGTTGCACCGGCGGCGGCGGTGGTGGAGGCGGCGGTTCTTCATTCGCCCCTGCGGGAGCGCTGGTGGGCTACTCCATAACGGCGCCCAGGGTCGAGATCAACTACTCGCCTCCTCCCACGATCGATATCCCTTCACCCACGGACGGAGCCACCTACGGGCTCGGGCAACCGGTCACCGCGACCTACTCCTGCGCCGCTCTTGAAGGCGCTCATCTCACTCAGTGCCATGGCACGGTCGCCAGCGGAGCCGCGCTCGACACCTCGACGGCCGGCTCGCACTCATTCACGGTCGATGCAAAGGACGACAAGGGCCAGACGGCCCAGAAGACCGTTCAGTACACGGTGCTCGCTCCCACCCCGCCCGCGACGCCATCGTCCTCGCAACCGACGCCGCCCGAGACCCTCCTCGGATCCCATCCCTCCAAACGGATCAAAACCGCCAAGGGCAAGGTCAAGGTGAAGTTCAAGTTCTCTTCCCAGATCGCCGGCGCCACTTTCAAGTGCAAGCTCGACAAAGGAACCTTCGCTTCCTGCGGCTCGCCGAAGATCTACAAGGTCAAGCCGGGCAAGCACAAGTTCTCGGTCGAGGCCGTCATCGGCGGACTCCCCGACCCCTCCCCGGCGACCTTCAGCTTCAAGGTCGTCCGAATCTCTCAGCCGCGTTAAGAGGCGTCGCCGGTGAAGCCGGCGCAGACCCGCTTCGCGTCCTCGACGTCCTGGTGCATCTGGGCGATCAGCTCGTCGACGTCGGGGTAGGCGCGCTCGCCGCGCAGGCGCTCGACGAAGGCGACGCGGAGGGTGCGGCCGTAGAGGTCTTCTTCGCGGTCGATCAGGTAGGTCTCGATCAGGACGCCGCGGCCGCTCTCGAAGGTCGGGCGGATGCCGACGTTGACGGCGGCGGGGACGCCGTCGGCGAAGGCGGCGTAGACGCCGTGGCCGGGGATGACGAGGCGGTCGTCGGGGACGATGTTGGCGGTCGGGAAGCCGAGCTCGCGGCCGCGCTGGTCGCCGGTCACGACTTCGCCCTCGACCATGAAGGGGGCGCCGAGGCAGCGGCGGGCGGGCTCCATCTCGCCGGCGGCGACGAGGGCCCGGATCCGAGTCGAGGAAACGGTTTCGCCGTCGACTTCGACCAGCGGCACCACCCTGGTGCGGAACTCCGAGCGCGCTTCCAGCATCGCCGGATCGCCTTTGGCTTTGGCGCCGAAGCGGAAGTTCTCGCCGACCGAGACCTGCTTGGCGTCGAGCTTCTCCAGCAGCACGTGCTCGATGAAGTCCTCGGCGCCGCGGTGGGCGAAGTCCTCATCGAAGGGGATGACTACGAGCTCCTGCACCCCGAGGCCTTCGATCACGTCGCGCTTGACGTTGAAGGGCATGATCAGTTTGGGGGTCGCCGCTGGATGGAGAACTTCGAGCGGGTGCGGGTCGAAGGTGAGGACGGTGTCGGCGCCCTCGATCACCGCCTGGTGGCCGAGGTGGACGCCGTCGAAGGTGCCGATCGCGACGTTGCGCGGGCGCGGCTCGGCGTCGGGGAGCGAGGTGACCTTCATGCTGCTCACCGCAGCGCCTCCGCCACCGCCGGCACCAGCTCCCCCACCTCGGCCGCCGGCACCTCCTGCCCCGCGTCCTCGACCTGGAAGGGGCCGATCGCGGTCCGTCGCAGCTCCTCGCAGTAGGCGTCGTCGAGCGTCTCGATCAGGGTCCGCACGTAGGTCCCGGCCGAGCATTCGATCTCGTAGTGGGCGCGCTCGCTGTCGCCGGAGAGCAGCTCGGCCCGGTGCACCTGAACGTCGCGCACGGGGGTCTCCACCACCTCGCCGCGGTGGGCCTTCTTGTAGAGCCTCTCCCCTCCGACCCGCACCGCCGAGGTCATCGGCACCTGCTGGCGCACCGTGCCGGTCGGCAGCTCCAGCGAGTCCGGGACGCGCCCCGTCTCGGTCAGCTCGCCGTCGGGGTCGCCGGTCGAGGAACGCCAGCCGAGGCGTGCCGTCGCCAAATAGGTCTTCGGCAGCCCGACCAAGAAGCGCTGCAGGC
>JBQCHW010000304.1:0-7969 GCA_051954315.1 Solirubrobacterales bacterium | reverse complement strand
CGAAGGTGGTGGTGTCGACGACCGCGAGGTCGGGGGAGACCTCCGCCAGGGCGGCGCCGAAGTCCTCCACCTCGAGCCGCGCCCGTTCCGCCCAGACCTCGTAGGCCCGCTTGCCGGCTGCCACCTGCGACTTCGCCTCGTGGTCGTCCATCGCGACCGCCTCGATCGCGGGATCGATCGCCTCGCAGCGGAGTCCCGCCTCGCGCACCGGCTCGACTGCCGCCGCGAGCGTCCGCACGTGCACCTCGGCGCCGCGCCGGCTCAGCTCCAGCAGCGGCCCCATCATCGGGTTGAGGTGGCCGCGGGCGGGCGAGGTGTAGGCGAGGACCTTCATCCGCTCGTCCTCGCGTGCTCGACGAGGTCGCGGATCGAGGCCTCGGTGGCCGCGCGGCCGAGGCGATGGGTGCGGCGCAGCAACCGCCAGACGTAGACGTCGGTGACGGTCCCCAGCAGCGCCAGCCGCCGCTCGCGCGCGCCGCGCCCAAGCCCCTGGAGGTCGGCGGCGAAGATCTCCCGCACCCACTCCCGATGCATGCGTTCGCCCGATTCGACGGCGCGGCGCGCGAGCGGGTACTGCTCGGCGGCGGCGAGCAGGCGCAGGACCTCGTCGCCCAGCTCCTCGTAGTGATCGACCAGCCGCTTGATCGCGCCCGCGACGTCACCTGGGGCCGCATCGCGCGAACGGACCACTTGGGACTGGGCATCGGCAAGCGCCTCCTCGAAGAGCCCGTCGCGGGAGCGGAAGTGGCGCAGCAGCGTCCGCGTGCTTATGCCCGCTCGCTCGGCGACCGCGTCGAGCGGGAAGTCATAGCGCTCCTCCTCGCGGAAGAGCGCCTGCGCCGCGTCGAGGACTGCCCGCCGCGTCTGCTCGGTCGCCTCGGCGCGCGCGACCTGGTTGTAAGAGCGAACCGCCATTTCGCGTCACTGTAACTGACACGAAAGAAGAGGGCAAGCTCAGTGCCGCAGCAGCCCGGCGACGGCCTCGGCCAGCCGCGCCCCGCGCGGGGTCAGCGTGTACTCGGTGTGGGGCGGCCGGCCTGGGATCAGGCGCCGCTCGACGATCCCGGCCCCCTCGAGCTGCTCGAGCCGCTCGGAGAGGGTCGTCGGGGAGACGCCGGGGAGCGACTGGCGGAACTCGTTGAAGCGGACGGCGCCGCTGGAGCAGGCGTAGATCGTCGCCATCGTCCAGCGGCGCTCGAGGAGCCCCGCGGCGGCGCGGAGCTCCTGGGGGACCGGGGTGCAGTTGCGACAGCGGGGCGTCATCCGTCAGCTCCTCGTCGACCGACCATCGATCAGGCCGCCATCGCCTCGTGTCCCTTCTCGGCCGGCTCCAGCGCCAGGCCGAGGACCTCGTCGATGCTCATCACCGGGTGGAAGGTCATCTGCTCGCGCACCTCCTCCGGCACCTCGTCGAGGTCGCCGCGGTTGCGCTCGGGCAGGATCACCTCGGTCAGCCCGGCGGCGTGGGCCGCCAGCACCTTCTGCTTCAGCCCGCCGATCGGCAGCACCCGGCCCTGCAGGGTGACCTCGCCGGTCATCCCGACCGTGTGCTTGACCGGACGGCCGCTCAGCAGCGATACCAGCGCGGTCGTCATCGCGGTGCCGGCGCTGGGGCCGTCCTTGGGGATCGCTCCCGCCGGGACGTGGAGGTGGAACTCGCGCTGGAACTTGTCCGCGTCGATCCCCAGCTCCTGCCGGTGTGCCCGCACGTAGGAGAGGGCGATCCGCGCCGACTCCTTCATCACGTCACCGAGCTGGCCGGTGAGGACGAGACCCTTGTCGCCGTCCATCGCCGTCGCCTCGATGAAGAGGATGTCGCCGCCGGTGCCGGTCACCGCCAGGCCGGTCGAGACCCCCGGGATCGCGGTCCGCTCGACCGACTCCTGGAAGTGCTTCTGCCGGCCGAGCGCCTCGCGCAGCGCCTCGACGTCGATCACGATCTTCTCGTCGGCGTCGCCGGAAGCGATCTTCGTCGCCGCCGAGCGGATCACCTTGCCGATCTCGCGCTCGAGCCGCCGCACGCCCGCCTCGCGGGTGTACTCGGAGATCACCATCCGCAGGACCTCGTCGGAGACCTCGACCTCCTCCGGCTTCAAGCCGTTGCGCTTCAGCTGCCGGGGCAGCAGGTAGCCGCGGGCGATCGCCAGCTTCTCCTCGGTCGTGTAGCCGTCGAACCCGATCAGCTCCATGCGGTCGAGCAGCGGCGCCGGGATCGTGTCGACCATGTTCGCGGTGGCGATGAAGACCACCTCGGAGAGGTCGACCTCGACGTCGAGGTAGTGGTCCCTGAACGTGTTGTTCTGCGCCGGGTCCAAGACCTCGAGCAGGGCCGCGGAGGGGTCGCCGCGCCAGTCGGCGCCGACCTTGTCGACCTCGTCGAGGAGGATCACCGGGTTCATCGTCTTGGCGTCGCGCAGGGCGCGGATGATCCGTCCCGGCATCGCGCCGATGTAGGTGCGGCGGTGGCCGCGGATCTCCGCCTCGTCGCGGATCCCGCCGAGGCTGATGCGGACGAACTCGCGCCCGAGGGCACGGGCGATCGACTCGCCGATTGACGTCTTGCCGGTGCCCGGAGGGCCGACCAGGGTGAGGATCGCGCCGTTGGCGCGCGAGTCGTCCTCGATCTGGCGCTCCTCGCGCAGCTTGCGCACGGCGATGAACTCGGTGATCCGTTTCTTCACGTCCTCGAGGCCGGCGTGGTCGGCGTCGAGCACCTCGCGGGTGTGCGCGGGATCGAGCCGCTCCTCGGAGCGTTTCGCCCACGGCACCGCGATCAGCCAGTCGAGGTAGCTGCGGATCATCGAGCTCTCCGGCGACTGCTCGCCCTGGCGCTCCAGCCGCCGCAGCTCTTTCACGGCCTGCTCGGCGACCGCCTCGGGCATCTCCGCCTCGGCGATCTTGCGCTCGTACTCGCCGATCAGGTCGGCCTCGTCCTCGCCCAGCTCTTTGCGGATCGACTCCATCTGTTTGCGGAGGAAGTACTCGCGCTGCTGCTTCTGGGCGCCGGACTCGACGTCGTCGCGGATCTTGCTCCGCACCTGCAGCTCGGCGAGGCGCTCGCGCTGCAGCTCGACCGCCAGCTCTAGGCGGCCGGTCACGTCGATCGTCTCCAGCAGCCGCAGCTTGCCCTCGTTGGAGATATCGGGGGAGAGGCCGGAGGTGTCGGCCAGCGCGCCCGGCTCCTCGACCGAGCGCAGGAAAGCGGCGATGCGGCCGTCGTCGCCGCGGAGCTCGAGGATCTCCTCGACCACGGCGCGGTACTCGCGCGCCAGCTCGCGGGTGTGCTCGTCGTCGGGATGGCCGTCGCGGACCTCCTGGACCTTCACGCGCAGCTCGCCGTCGGCGCCCTGCTGGGCGGAGCCGGCGATCAGCGCGCGGTGCAGCCCCAGCACGGTGGCGACGGGACGGCCGCGGCGCGAGAGCCCGGTCTCGATCACCTCGGCGACCACGCCGACGCGCCCGTACTCGCCGTCGCGCCGCGGGATCAGGAAGACGCGCTCCTCCTCGCCGACGTCTATCGGCAGGGTCGCGGTCACGGTGGGGAAAACGATTGCCTCGTCGAGCGCTATCAGCCGATAAGTCATAACCAAGTCCACTTTCTGTAGTTAGTCCTTGGACAGGATAGCGCGGGTAGTTTCCGTGTCAAGTAGGCGAGCTCGCCAAGCCACCTCCTTGCTAGAGCGCTTCGTCTCGCGATCGCTTACGGTGCGGAGCATGAGCAAGGTCAAGTGCCAGATCTCGATCTCCGCCGACGGCTACCTCGCCGGGCCGAACCAGAGCGAGGAGCACGGGCTCGGCGAAGGAGGCGAGGCGCTGCACGAGTGGGTGGTCAAGCTCTCCGCCTGGCGGGAGTCGCACGGGCATGAGGGAGGCGAGGTCACCGCGAGCAGCGAGATCTTCGAAGCGGCGACGGGCAATACCGGCGCGGTGGTCATGGGCCGCAACATGTTCGGCCCCGTGCGCGGCCCCTGGACTGAGCCGCTCTGGAACGGCTGGTGGGGAGATGAACCGCCCTTCCACGTGCCGGTCTTCGTCCTCACCCACTACGAGCGCGAGCCGCTGACCCTGGGTGAGACCACCTTCCACTTCGTCACCGAGGGACCCGAGCGCGCGGTGGAGCTCGCCCGCGAGGCGGCGGGCGACAAGGACGTCTCGGTCGGCGGCGGCGGCCAGACGATCCAGGAGCTGATCCGCGCCGGCCTCCTAGACGAGATCCTCGTCAACCAAGTGCCGGCGATCCTCGGCGAAGGCGTCCGCCTCTTCGAGGACATCCCGCCGAGCGTGAAGCTGGAGCAGACGCGAGTGGTGGAGGGCGACGGCGTCGCCCACCTCCTCTACTCGGTCTCCTCCTGAGCTGCTCGGCTAGGAGCCGAGCAGCTTGGCCTTCTGGGCGGCGAACTCCTCCTCGGTGAGGATGCCCTGCTCTTTCAGCGCGCCGAGTTCTTTCAGCTGATCGATCATCGAGCTCTCGCCGCCGGCCGCGGGTGCGGCGGGCGCCGGAGCCATCTGGGCGGGAGCGGCCTGGGCCTGCATCGCCGCCTGCTGTTCCTGGGCCGCCCAGCGTTCGCCCTGGCGTTTGGAGACGCGGTTGCTGACCGAAGTGGCGGTGCCGGCGATGACCGCGGTCCGCGCCATCCCTCGCAGTAGTCCTGGCATGTCTCTCTCCTTTTAAGCGTTGGCCTCGGCGGCGTCGAGGGCCGCGAGGACGTCTTCGGCCGGGATCCGGCCGCTGGCTACGAGCTCGCCGCCGGAGCGGCGCACGGCGCTGACGAACGGCGCCGCCCAGGTGTTCTCGAAGACCAGCAGGGCCGCCGAGGTCCCGGGCTCGAGCACGTCGCCCGCCTGGGCGACGTCGTCGCCGCCGAGCAGCCCCGAGGAGGCACCCTCGAAGACCGCCAGCTCGGCGACTTCGCCACCGAGGTCGGCGAGCTCCAGGACGGTGACGTTCCCGCTCTCGTCCTTGCTGACGAAGACGACGTCGAGGAGGCGGATCAGGCCGCGCTCGACCAGGTCGACGACGACCGGGGCGACCTCGCCGTTCGGCTGCCGACCCTTCCACTCGATCAACAGGTAGTCGATCGGTCCTACCTCGGGTGACTCACCCATCTCCGCTCTCCCTCTGGTCCGTTGAAAAAGAAATTCGATCCAGCAGTCGGAACATACCTTGGCGGGCGCACGGGGGCTATAGGCTCGCGCCGAACCCGAGGAAGGAGCAGCAGCAGATGAGCCAGTCGCAGAAACCCGAGGATGCCGCGATGTTCTACGGCGGTCGCTTCCTCACCGAGGACGCCCCCGACAAGAACTTCCCGACCGGCGGCATGTCGGCGCTCGACGCGATGCGGCTGGTCGACGAGGAACTGGTGCTCGAGGGGGACCCGTGGCGGAACCTCGCCACCTTCGTCACCACCTGGATGGAGCCGGAGGCGCAGCGGATCGTCGCCGAGAACCTGCACCGCAACTTCATCGACCACGCCGAGTATCCGATCTCGGCCGAGATCGAGCAGCGCTGCATCCGCATGCTCGCCGACCTCTACAACGCCCCGGGGGAGACGACCGGCTGCCGCACCCAGGGCTCCTCGGAGGCGATCATGCTGGGCGCGCTCTCGCTGAAGTGGAAGTGGAAGGAGCGCCAGGAAAAGGCCGGCCGCTCGACCGCGAAGCCGAACCTCGTCTTCGGCGGCGACGTCCACGTCGTCTGGGAAAAGTTCTGCCGCTACTTCGACGTCGAACCGCGGATCGTCCGCCTGCGCGAGGACAAGTACGTGATCGGGCCGGAGGACGTCGAGCCCCACGTCGACGAGAACACGATCGGGGTTGCCGCGGTCCTCGGGACCACCTTCACCGGCCACGCCGACGACATCCAGGGGATCAACGACCTGCTGTTGCGGATCAAGAAGGAGCGCGAACTCGACGTGCCGCTGCACGTCGACGCGGCCAGCGGCGGCTTCGTCTGGCCGTTCCTCTACCCCGACACGAAGTGGGACTTCCGGCTGCCCCAGGTCCGCTCGATCAATGTCTCCGGCCACAAGTTCGGGCTCGTCTACCCGGGGATCGGCTGGCTCGTCTTCCGCGAGAAAGCCGACCTCGCCGAGGACCTCGTCTTCTACGAGAACTACCTCGGCAAGACCGACGCCACCTTCACCCTCAACTTCTCCACCGGCGCCTCGATGGTGCTGGCCCAGTACTACAACTTCGTCCGCCTCGGGCGCCAGGGCTACACCGTGGTGATGAAGGCGATGGAGGAGAACGCGAAGGCGCTGGCCAAGCGGCTGGAGGACAACGGCAACTTCGAGCTGATCGGGGCTGACAAAGAGCAGCTGCCGCTTGTCGCCTTCAAGCTCGCCGGCGAACACGACTACGACGAGTTCGACGTCTCCTGGCAGCTCTCGGCCGAGCGCGGCTGGATGCTCCCTGCCTACACGATGCCCCCCGACGCCCAAGAGGTGAAGGTGCTGCGGGCGCTGGTCAAGGAGACCCTCGGCCGCCAGCAGGTCGACCGCCTCGCCGACGACATCGACCAGGCCTGCAAGGTCCTCGACGAGAAGGGCGGCGCCCACCCCCACGAGCGCAAACGGATGAAGCGGAGCCCGGGCTACTAAGGCCCGGTTCGGCCAGGCCACCAGGCGCGGTCGCCCAGCCGGTAGGTGATCGCCGGGATCAGCAGGGCGCGGACGAGGAAGGTGTCGAGGAGGACGCCGAAGGCGACGGTGGCGCCGATCTGGACCAGCTCCTCCAGCGGCAGCAGGGTGAGGGTGGCGAAGGTGCCGGCGAGGATCAGGCCGGCGCCGGTGACGACGCCGCCGGTGTGGACGAGGGCGGCGAGGACGCCCTCGCGGGTGCCGCGAGCGGCCGCCTCCTCGCGGGTCCTGGTCATCAGGAAGATGTTGTAGTCGACCCCGAGAGCGACGAGGAAGATGAACGCCATCAGCTCCAGGTTGAAGGCGACGCCTTCGGTCCCGAAGACCTCGGTGAAGGCAAAGGTGGCGAGGCCGAGGGTGGCGGCGAAGGAGAGGACGACGGTGGCGATCAGGTAGGCGGGGGCGACCAGCGCCCGCAGGACGGCGATCAGGATCAGGCCGACGACGAGGAGGACGAGCGGGACGATCAGCTTGGTGTCCCGCGCGTTGGTCTGCTCGACATCGAGGTTCTCGACCGGGATGCCGCCGAGCAGGCCACCGGGGTCGAGGGCGTGGAGGCGGGCGCGGATCGCCTCCACCGCTTCGGCGGCGTCGCTGCCGTAGGGGTTGCTGTGGAGGACGAGGGCGACCAGCGCCTCGGTGGGGTTGCCGGGAACCGGCGTCGGCAGGGCGAGCTGGACGCTGCCGAGCTTCTGCATCCCGCGGACCACGGCGGGCGCGGCGTCCGCTTCGACGACGGCGGTAAGCGGCGAGGAGAGCCCGGGCGGGAAGTGCCGTTCCAGCGCTTCGTTCCCTTCGCTGGAGTTGGTCGGCTTCGTCACCCCCTGCCCGAACCCGAGCGTGTCGTGATTCGTCAGGTTTCCAAGGCAGAGAACCGCCAGCAGAGCCATGACGCCAACCACGATCGCCCCCGAGCGCCTGCGCACCAGCCTCGCGACCCGCTCCCACACATCGCGTGGTTCCTTTGTCGTGTCAGGGCCGACAAAGGAACCACGCGATTGACGATCGCGCTGCCATGGCGACCAGAAGGCCCGTTCGCCGAGGATCGCCAGGAGCGCCGGCAGCAGGGTGAAGGCGGCGGCGAGCATGACGGCGATCCCGATCGCCAGGATCGGGCCGAGCCAGTGGGTCGACTCGAGGTCGGCGGCGAGCAGGACCAGCATCGCCGCGATCACGGTGCCGGCCGAGGCGAATAGTGCCGGGCGGGTCTCGCGGATTGCTCGGTCGAGGGGGGAGCCGGGGGGGGGGGGGGGGGGGGGAAAAACGCGGGGGTGGCGGCGGGCCCCCCCCCCCCCCCCCCCCAACCCCCCCACCACCCCCGGCAGCATGGG
>JBQCHW010000303.1:0-3457 GCA_051954315.1 Solirubrobacterales bacterium | reverse complement strand
CAAGGAGATCCTCGACGAATCCCGCGAACTGATTGGCGATCGCTTCATCGAGGTCTTAGTCAAAGCATCGGTCGACACATGCGCCGAGCGCGAAGTCAATGTCCTCTACGATAAAGCCTTCAAGGGCGAGATCAAAGAATTCACCGGCGTCTCCGATCCCTACGAGGAGCCGGAGCGTCCCGAGTTCGTCTGCGACACCGAAAACGAGACTCCCGAGGAGTCGGCCGAGAAGCTGCTGACCTACCTCGAAGAGCGGGACCTGATCCCCGCCAAGGAGGCCGCCGCGGCCTAGTCGCGCGTTACAAGCATTTGGTGAGAGGGGGCCTCCGGGCCCCCTCTTTCATTCCGTGAGCCGTTCGAGGATCTCGCGGTTCTGCTCGATGCGCTTCTTCAGGCGTTCTTGGAAGCCTTTATCGGCGCGGCGTTCGGCGATGTGCTTGTCGATCGCTTCCCGGACGGCCTCGGCGATCGGCATCTCGTCAGCCTCGGCGACGACGGCGAGCTGTTCCGCCAGATCCTTCGGAAGTCGCAGGCTCATCGCTTTGATCGCCATCTCGAAGGCGTATTACAGCATATTTGCATTATTGACAGATGTATGTTTGCCGTCTTGCTACCGCGGTATTGTTAACGCATATTTGCCATCGGGCATATCTGCTGCTACCGTGGCAGCATGATTGAAAACACCAAGCAACTCACCGCTTTGACCATCGGAGATCTCCTCGTGATCGCCGAGAGGGAACTCGATCAGCCCGCCGAGGAGCTGAAGGACGAGATCTCCCTAACCGATGCCGAAGCTGCTCTTCGTGCGCCCTTCGACGATCCTGGTTCAGCCACCCGTCATCCAGCCGACAAAGCGGCAATCTGCTGCTCGCGCCTTCTGCGCGCTCGGCTTTTCTCCGACGGCAACAAGCGGATCGCCTTCGAAAGCATGTGCGAGCTGCTCGCGCGAGCCGGCTACCCCTGGTCGTGGAGCTCGGGAGAAGCCGACGAGATCGTGGCGATGATCGATCGCCTGCAGGACGGGACGATCAGCGAGGCGGAGTTCGCCGCCCTGGTTCGCGAGCGGGTTACGGCTTAGCCGGTACCCGCGGCTCGCCGAGGCCGAAGGTGTCGTAGTCGCCGAACTTGGCGAAGGTCTTGTGGGTGGGGCCGTGGTAGTCGGAGCTGGCGGTGGGGACGAGGTCGAGCTCGTCGCAGAGCTGGAGCAGGTGCTCGGTCTGCTCCTTGGTGTGGCTCGGGTAGTAGGCCTCGATCCCGTCCGGCTTCAGCGAGCGGACCAGGTCCTCGACCTGGGCGGGGTCTTTGACGTCCCAGTAGGGGTGCGCGACGACGGCGACTCCGCCTGCCTCGCGGATCGTCTCCACTGCCTCCTCGGCGGTCGGCCAGCGGCGGGGGACGAAAGCCTTGGCGCCGGGCACCAGGTACTCCTCGAAGAACGGCCCGAGGTCCCCGGTGGCTCCGGCTGCCCTGGCGATGTGCGGCCGCCCGATCGAGTCGGCGGCGCCGGCCTCGCGAATCGCGTCCTCGAGCGTCAGCTCGAACCCCTCGCGCCGCAGGTTGTCGACGATCTCCCCGGCCCGGGACCGCCGCTCCTGCTGAGCCCGCTCGCAAGCCGGCCCGATCCTCTCCAGATCGACCCAGTACCCACATACGTGCAGGTCTTCCGCATACCGGTGTACGCAGGACATCTCGATAGCCGGCACCAACTCAACCCCCAGCCGCTCCGCGGCTTCCTGCGCCTCCGGCACCCCAGCAACGGCATCGTGGTCGGTAAGAGCAAGGGTCGTAACCCCGGCCTCAGCAGCTTTCTCCACCACCTCGGCCGGCCTCAGCTGGCCATCGGAAACCGTCGAATGCGACTGCAGCTCAATCAACACGCGCCGCACCCTATCCATGAATAGACTGCGCCGCCGTGTTCCAGAAAGTCCTCATCGCCAACCGCGGCGAGATCGCCATTCGCGTTGCCCGCACGCTCAAGGAGATGGGCATCGTCTCGGTCGCCGTTTATTCGGAGATCGATCGCGACGCGCCGCATGTGCGCGAGGCTGACGAGGCGTACCTGATCGGGCCCGCGGTCCCGGCCGAGAGCTATCTGAACATCCCGAAGATCATCGAGACCGCGAAGGAAGCGGGCGCCGAAGGGATCCATCCGGGCTACGGCTTCCTCGCCGAGAACGCCGAGATGGCGCGCGCTTGCGCCGACGCCGGCATCACCTGGATCGGCCCGCCGCCGGAGTCGATCGAAGCGATGGGCTCGAAGACCAAGGCCCGCGAGATCATGGAGAAGGCCGGGGTGCCGATCGTCCCCGGCTCGACCGAGGTCGCCGAGGACCTCGACGCGGCCCGCAAGCAGGCGGACGAAGCCGGCTACCCGGTCGCCTGCAAGGCGGCGGGAGGCGGCGGCGGCAAGGGCTTCCGCGTCGCGATGACGCCCGACGACCTGCAGGAGGCTTTCGAAGGCTCGGCCCGCGAAGGCGAGAAGTTCTTCTCCGACTCGCGCGTCTACATCGAGCGCTATCTCGTCGACCCGCGCCACGTCGAGGTTCAGGTCCTGGCCGACTCGCACGGCAACGTGATCCACCTCGGCGAGCGCGACTGCTCGCTGCAGCGCCGCCACCAGAAGGTGGTCGAGGAGGCGCCGGGCCCGCACGTCGACGAGGAGATGCGCGAGCGGATCGGCAAGATCGCCACCGACGCGGCGGCGGCGGTCGGCTACCGCGGCGCCGGCACGATCGAGGGGATGCAGGTCGGCGAGGAGTACTTCTTCCTCGAGATGAACACCCGCGTCCAGGTCGAGCACTGCGTGACCGAGATGGTCACCGGCGTCGACATCGTCCGCGAGCAGATCCTGGTCGCCGCCGGCGAGCCGCTCTCGATCTCCCAGGAGGACGTCGAGCTGCGCGGCTGGTCGATCGAGTGCCGGATCAACGCCGAGGCGGCGCACAAGAACTACGCCCCGGCCCCCGGGCCGATCGGCGACTCCTACCACGAGCCTTCGGGCCCCGGTGTCCGCGTCGACTCAGGCGTCGAGGCCGGCGGCGAGGTGACGCCGATGTACGACCCGATGGTGGCCAAGCTGATCGTCTGGGACGTCGACCGCGAGAAAGCGACCCGGCGGATGCTGCGGGCGCTCGACGAATACGACACCGGCGGCCTCACCACCCTGATCCCCTTCCACAAGAAGATCCTCGCCACCGAGCAGTGGGCGAAGGGGGAGACCTGCCGCGACCTGATGGAAGACAAGGAGTGGCTGAAGACCACCGCTCCCGAGGACGCCACCCCGCCCGAGCCCGGCGAGGACGGCGGCGAGGTCGTCACCCGCGACTACAAGGTCGAGGTCTCCGGCAAGCTCTTCGACGTCAAGGTGATCGGCGAGGCCCCCGCGGGCGGCGTTGCCGCCGCACCCGCCGCAGGCGGTAAGAAACCGCCGAAACGCGAGCGCAAAGGCGGCGGCGGT
>JBQCHW010000302.1:0-5134 GCA_051954315.1 Solirubrobacterales bacterium | reverse complement strand
GGTGGATCAGGAACTCCGCATCGGGATGTTCTTCGCGGGTGCGGGCGATGTCGAGCGGTTTGATCCCGGCGTGGACGTGGCACTCGCCGTCCCAGATGTGGAAGTTGCCGCGGCGCTCGGGTTCGTCGGCGAGGCCGGTCTCGCGCTCGACGAAGGCGCCGAGCCACATGTCGGGGCCGAAGAGGATCTCCGTCTCCGGGCCGTGCTCGGCCCAGATGTGGCGGACCACGTCGACTGCATTGGAGGAGGTGACGCAGTAGTCGGTCTCGGCCTTGACCTCGGCCGAGGTGTTGACGTACATGACGACGAGGGCGCCGGGGTGTTCGGCCTTCCAGGCGCGCAGCTGGTCGGCGTCGATCGAGTCGGCGAGCGAGCAGCCGGCGTCGAGGTCGGGGATCAGGACGGTCTTCTCGGGCGAGAGGATCGCGGCGGTCTCGGCCATGAAGTGGACGCCGCAGAAGGCGATCACCTCGGCGTCGGTCTCGGCGGCCTGGCGCGAGAGGCCGAGCGAGTCGCCGCGGTAGTGGGCGACGTCCTGGATCTCGGGGAGCTCGTAGTTGTGGGCGAGGATCACCGCGTTGCGCTGCTCGGCGAGCACGCGGACTTCCTCGCTGATCTCAGCGATCTCCTCCGGGGTCAGTTCCGGGGCGGAAGTAGGTTGGATCGTCGGGAGCTCCTGCATGAGCCCTACCTTTCCTATGTTCGCCGGCGGGACTGGGTCCGGACCGGTCGAATGACGTAGCTGAAGTCTAGACCACGGAGGCGTCCGTCTAGCCTTCTTCGCGATGCCCGAGCTGCCCGAGGTCGAGATCGTCTCCCGCCGCCTCGAGACCGCCCTCGCGGGGGCCGAGGTCGAATCGGCGCTGGCACCGGGGATGAACGTGATGAAGACCTTCGACCCGCCGCTGGAAGCGCTGGTCGGGCGCGAGGTGACGGGGGTGCGGCGGATCGGCAAGATGCCGGTCGTGGAGTTCGGCGACCTGGCGCTGCTGATCCACCTGATGTCGGCGGGACGGCTGCGGGTCTTCGACAAACGCGCCTCGCTGAAAGACAAAGCCTCGCGGGTGCTGATCCGCCTCACTGACGGACGCGAGTTGCGGCTGCGCGAGTACGGGACCAAACAACGGGCCTGGGCGAAGCTGCTCCCGGCCGAGGAGGTCGACGCCGACGAGATGGTCGCGAGCCTGGGGCCGGAAGCCTGGCCGCCGCCGCCGCTCGAGGAGTTCGCCGCCGCGGTTGACAAGCCACGCCACCTGCACCCGCTGCTGCGCCACCAGAAAGACATCGCCGGGATCGGCCGCTCCTGGGTCGACGAGGTCCTCTGGGAGGCGCGCCTCTCGCCCTTCAAGAAAGGCTCGGAACTCGACCCCGAGGAGGTCGAGCGCCTCCACGCCGCCCTCCACGTCCTCGGCGACGCGATCGACCACTACGAGGAGACGATCGGCCCCGAGGTTCCCGACAAGGTGCCGATGCCGCTCCAGGTCCACAAACGCGAGGGCGAGCCCTGCCCCCGCTGCGGCACCACGATCGAGGCGGTCTTCTTCTCCGAGCACCAGACGAACTACTGCCCCAAGGAGCAGACCGGCGGCCGGGTCCTGAAAGACCGCCGGCTCTCGAAACTCCTGAAGTAGCTAGCTCAGCTCGAGCAGCATCGAGAAGTCGAGCGTCGGCGCCGAGTGGGTCAGCGCCCCGATCGAGATGAACTCGACGCCGGTCTCGGCGATCTCGCGCACGTTCTCCAGGGTCACCCCGCCCGAGGCCTCGAGGGAAACGCCGGCCTCGCCGGCGGTCTGGTCGCGCAGCGCCACGGCTTCCTTCATCGACTGCGGAGTCATGTTGTCGAGCAGAAGGCGGTCGACGCCGGTGCCGAGGGCGTAGGCGGCCTCGTCGAGGTCGCGCACCTCGACCTCGACCGACAGCTCCGGCTTGGCCTCGCGCGAGCGCCGGACGGCCTCCCCCACTCCGCCAGCGAGGGCCGCGTGGTTCTCCTTGATCAGGATCGCGTCGTAGAGGCCCATCCGGTGGTTGAGCCCACCGGCGGCGGCGACCGCCGCCTTCTCCAGCCGCCGCAGCCCGGGCGTGGTCTTACGGGTGTCGAGGATCGTCGCGCCGGTCCCGACTACCGCCTCGGCGTAGCGGGCGGTGATCGTCGCCACCCCGGAGAGATGGCCGAGGAAGTTGATCGCGGTCCGCTCGGCCGCCAGCAGCGCCCGCGCCGAACCGCTCGCCAGCATCACCTCGGCGGGCACCTCCTCCCGCCACTGCCCCTCGACGACGAGGTTGTCGACGTGCTCGACCCCGCACTGGCGCATCGTCTCGGCAACGAGCGCCAGGCCGAAGACGACGCCCGGCTCTTTCTGCACGAACCGCGCTCGCGCCTGGGCGTCCTCGGGCACCGTCGCCTCGGCGGTGACGTCCCCCTCCCCCAGGTCCTCGGCCAGCGCCCGCGCGACCAGCTCCTCGACTTCGGCCATCAACTCGGTCATCGCAGCAGCCTATTCCAACGTCTCGGGGGCTCATCAAGGAGCCCATTTCCGCAAAGACTGTCCTTTTGTACCCAGCCCTAAACCTCGTTTCGACGAAATGCAGTAGCCGAGACTGGCACTTTTAGGTCGGAGTTCCGCCATTTGTGCGGGTGTTCAGGTACTTGAACGGAAGTTGGTCCGAGCGGTCGATGCGGAACCCCGCTTACCTCCAAATACTCGATGAGACCACCAGTCGATTTGTCGTGTCAGACGCTCGGCTCCCCAAGGGGTCCGGCACTAGATAAGGGAGATGGATTTTCATGCAGGACGTCAACTGGCTTGCGCCGGACCGCAGGGGTCCGCGCCTGATCGGGATGCTGGTGGCCCTTGCGGCGCTGGTGCTGATGCTGGCCCCCGCCGCAAACGCAGCTGAAAGCGGCGAAGGTTGCCCCAACGGCAATCCGAGCTCACGGCCGGAATCGAACAAGGTCGCGGCCTCGCTCAAATCGTCGGGCCTGACCACGACCTACGAGTTCAGCTCGGTAAACGCCAAAGGCAGCGGCGGCATTCCCGGTCTGATCGAGTACTGCGTCTATTACCCGGAAGGGGAAGACCCGACCGTCAAAGTCAACGAAACCCCGGGCACCGGTGCCCAAGGGTTCGACGGGACCTTCTTCCAGGACCCGCCCACCTACGAGGCGTTCGGCTTCCAGCGGGGCGGCGGCAACCCGACCAACATCCCCTTCGACGGCACCACCCGGACGATGGGCACCGCCACTTGGCCGAAAACCCTCCCGGCCAACCAGATCATCGTCCTGCACATCAACGACGAAGCCGAGTGCAAACGCCTCGGGCTCAACTCCGAAACCTGCTTCGTCTCCCCCGGCACGATTGAAGAAGAAGAAGAACCGCCGGCGGACAACCTCACTGCGACCAAGACGGCAATCCCAGCCCTGCAGCGCCAGTACGAATGGGAAATCGAAAAGAACGTCGACCAGACCAAAGCTGAGATCAGCGGCGGCAAGGCGGCCTTCAACTACACGGTGACCGTGACCCAGACGGGCTCGTCGGACAGCGGCTGGTACGTCGAAGGCGAAATCACCGTCAACAACCCGAACTCCGGCGCCGTCGAAGGCGTCGACGTCGAAGACTCGATCTTCAAGGGAGCCGGGGAAGTCGACGCCAACGCCGAATGCGAAGTCGAAGGCGGCAGCGCCGGCACCGAAGTCGCAGCCAAAGGCAACAGCAAGTTCGCCTACAAATGCACCTACGGCGAAGAACCGGAAGGCGAAACGGAGACCAACGTCGCCGTCGTCAGCTGGCCGGAACAGACGGTTGACGGCAAGCTGCTCGCCGAAGGCGAAACCGAAGCGGAAGCCGAAGTCGACTGGAGCGCCGCCGAAGTCGAAGAAATCGACGAGAGCATCGAAGTCGAAGACTCGCTGCACGGCTTCCTTGGCACCGTCAACATCGGCGAAAGCCCCGAGACCTTCGAATACGAAGAAGAATTCGAAGGCACCCCGGGCACCTGCACCGAATACGACAACACCGCGACGTTCGTGACCAACGACACCGGCACTGAAGATTCGGGCGAAAAAACGGTCGAGGTCTGCGAGGGCGCTGACCTCGAAGTCTCGAAGACGGCGGAACCGTCGTTCGAACGGCTCTTCCCCTGGTCGATCAAAAAGTCGGCCGACAAGGAAGAAGTGAAGACGACCGCCAAATCGGCGTCGTTCAAATACACGATCAACGTGACCAAAGGGGCCGGCGAAGACAGCGGCTGGCTCGTCAAAGGCACGATCACCGTCCACAACCCCAATGACTGGGAGGCGGTGACCGTGGACGTCACCGACGCGATCGAAGGCGACAGCGGCGCCGAATGCTCCGTCGTTGGTGGCACCTCGGTCGAAGTCCCGGCTGGGAAAAACGAAAAAGTCGAATACGAATGTCTCTACAAAGAAAAACCGGCTAGCGAAGAAGAGACCAACGAAGCGACGGCAACCTGGGACGCGGAAGCGGCCTCCACGCCGAGCGGTGAAGCCAGCGGCACGGCCAAAGTCGATTGGGCTGGGACCGAACCGAAAACGACCGACAGCTGCGTCACCGAAGTCAGCGACACCGTCGACGGCACGGGGACGAAACTGGAAGGCGAACTCTGCGAATCGAAGAGCTTCGAAGAGACGATCGTCTTCCCGGTCAAATCGGGTTGCGAAACCCACACCAACATCGCCGCGACGACCACCAAGGACAGCGGCGAAACGCTGGAAAGCAAAGTCACCGTCCGCGTCTGCGGGCCGGTCGACAGCGGCGCCCTGACGATGGGCTTCTGGCAGAACAAGAACGGCCAGGGGATCATTACCGGACAGGCCAAATCGGGCACCTGCCCGTCGGCGACCTGGCTGCGGCAGTTCCCGCCGTTCCAGGACCTGTCCGCGACCGCCACCTGCAAACAGGTCGGCGACTACGTGACCAACGTGATCAAGTCGGCAAATGCCGGCGGGGCCGCGATGAACGCGATGCTGAAGGGCCAGATGCTGGCGACGTCCCTGGACGTGTACTTCAGCAATCCGTCGCTGGGCGGTAACCAGATCAAAGCGCCGAGCCCGATCGGCGGGATCAACGTGGACCTGACCAAAGTCTGCAAGAACATCCCGTCGTGCTCGGTGTTC
>JBQCHW010000301.1:0-12354 GCA_051954315.1 Solirubrobacterales bacterium | reverse complement strand
AGCTCGGCAAGGAGTTCGACGCGATCCACGACGAGGTGTTCGCCGAGCTCGGCGACCGCGACCGTCGCTACATCGTGAGCATGATCGAGATGCACCGCCGGCTGGCGGTGATGGCCCGGGCGCTCCTGATCGCCTCGCGCTTCTGGCCGGCCTGGGTGCTCGGCACGGCGTTCAACTCGATGGCCAAGATCCTCGAGAACATGGAGATCGGCCACAACGTCCTGCACGGCCAGTGGGACTGGATGAACGACCCGCAGATCCACTCCTCGACCTGGGACTGGGACACCGCCTCGACCGCCGAGGCCTGGAAGCACTCCCACAACTTCGTCCACCACACCTACACCAACATCCGCGGCAAAGACAAGGACCTCGGCTACGAGATCATGCGGATCGATCCGGCCCAGAAGTGGCACCCGGTCTACCTGGCGCAGCCGATCTACAACTTGATCCTGATGGCGCTGTTCGAGTGGGGCGTCGCCCTGCACGACCTCGACTTCGAAGCGATCCGCAAGGGCCATAAGCCGATGCATCAGGTGAAGCGGGAGCTGAAGGGGATCGCCGGCAAGGCCAAGGACCAGATCGTCAAGGACTACATCGCCTGGCCGCTGGTCAGTGCCCTCGGGGCGACGGCGATCGACGCGATCGTCGAGACGCGCCGGCAGCGCAAGCAGCCGAAGGGGATCCTTGGCCGGATCTCGAAGCGCCGCAAGCCCCGCAGCCGCTGGGCGCCGGTGGTCGAGGCCGCGCTCGGCAGCGGCGCCAAGACCTTCCGCCAGACCGCCAAGGCCGACGCCACCGCCAACATCGTCCGCAACGTCTGGGCCTACGCGATCATCTTCTGCGGCCACTTCCCCGACCAGACCTACACCTTCTCCCAGCAGGAGGTCGAAGACGAGAGCCGGGGGGGCTGGTACATCCGCCAGCTGACCGGCTCGGCCAACATCGACGGCGGCCCGCTCTTCCACATCGCCAGCGGCAACCTCAGCTACCAGGTCGAGCACCACCTCTTCCCGGACATGCCGAGCACCCGCTACGCCGAGATCGCGCCGCAGGTGAAGGACGTCTGCGAACGCTACGGCCTGCCCTACAACTCCGGCCCCTTCCTGCAGCAGCTGGGGATGGTCCAGCGGACGATTCTCCGCCTCGCCGTCCCCGGCGGCAAGCCCCGGCCGAAGCCGGGGCCCTACCGCGGAGACAACGGCAACGCCTAGCCCGGGCTAGCCGCCCTCGGTCGGGAGGATCGGGGTGCAGAGCGGGCTGCGGGGGTGCAGCGGGTCGAGCGCGGTGAGGACGTCGGCGTCGGCGATGTGGTCGTAGGGCATCGAGAGGTGGTCGCCGAGGTCGAGGATGCACTGGTTCTGCAGGAGGATGTTTTTCGCCCCCGAGAGGAAGGCCGAGGTGTAGGGGGTGACGACCTGGTCGTAGCGGGTCTGGATCACCGTGTATTCGACGCCCGGCACGGTGTCGCTGCCGCTGTTCAGTTCGGCGAGGAAGGCCGAGCCGACGATCTGCTCCTCGCAGGCCGGGCAGAGGGCGCCGGTGAACTGGGAGCCGCCGGGGAAGAATCGGGCGAGGATGCCGATCCCGTCGACGGTGGTGCCGTGGTTGGAGGGCGAGAGGCCGACGAGGGCGTGGACCTCTTCCGCGCCGTCGAGGAACTCGAGGTACCAGCGCGGCATCATCCCGCCCTGCGAGTGGCCGACCAGATCGACCTCGGGGGCGCCGGTCGCGGCGAGGACTTTGTCGACGAAGGCGTCGAGTTCTTTGGCCGAGTTGCGGATCTCGCCGGTCCCGTAGATGCCGACCGCGCCGCTGCCGGCATAGGAGCCGTAGTTGAGGGCGAAGACGCAGTAGCCGTTGTTCTTCAGCAGCGGCGAGAGCGCCTGCCAGTTGTCTGACATGTCGGCGAAGGTGCCGTGGACGAGGACGACCGGCCGCGGGTGGGCAGCGGTCGGTTTGCAGGCCCAGTCGTTGGCGCCGGGCGGACTGGCGGTCGGGCTGACGTGGGCGTAGCCATAGGCGCCGCTGTAGATCACCGGCAGGTCCGCCGAGGCGGGCGCGGCGGCGACGGCGCAGAAGCTGAGGACACAGGAAAGAACGACTAGAACGCGGCGCATGGCTCTCCTCCGAGCTGGATCGACTGGTAAATACTAAGAACTCAGTAGCAACTTGCTCTACTTGTTACCGCTAAGTATCTTGACCATATAGCCGGGGGGCGGGCGGGGCAAACGTTCCAAGGAGAGAGAAGATGAACCAGTTAGTCCTACGTCGCCGACCGGCTGCGGTCCTGCTGGCGGCCCTGGCGGCGCTGCTGCTTGCCGCCGCCCTGGCAGCCGGAGCGCGGGCGGCCAACTACGCCGCGCTCGGCGATTCCTACGCCGCCGGGCCGCTGATCCCGAACCCGGTACTACCGCTCGGCTGCCTCAAGTCAGACCACAACTACCCGCACCTGGCGGCGCCCGGCATCGGCCTGACGCTGCGCGACGCCACCTGCAGCGGCGCCAAGACCGGCGACATGTTCAACCCGCAAGGCGTCGAACCGGACGGGCCGAATCCGCCGCAGCTGAACTCGGTCGACTCGACCACGAGCGTGGTCTCGCTGACGATCGGCGGCAACGACATCGGCTTCTCCGAAGTCGCCCAGAGCTGCATCACGGTCAACCCGTTCAGCCATCCCTGCCTCGACAAATACGACGCTGGCGGGGTCGATCAGCTGAAAGCGCGGATCGAAGCGACGGCCCCGAAAGTCGCCGCGGTCCTCGCCGGGATCAAGTCGCGGGCGCCCTCGGCGCGGATCTACGTGGTCAACTACCCGGCGATCTTCCCCGAGACCGGGTACGGGTGCTGGCCGCAGATGCCGCTCGGCTTCCAGGACGTGCCGTACCTGCGCTCGACCGAGCAGCGGCTCAACTCGATGCTGGCGAGCCAGACTGCTGCTGCCGGGGCGACGCTGGTCAACTGGTACGGCGCCAGCATCGGCCACGACGCCTGCAAGAGCAGCTCGACCCGCTGGGTGGAACCGCTGGTGCCGGGCAACTCGGCGGCGCCGATCCATCCCAACGCAACCGGGATGCAGGGCGGCGCCAACGCGCTGCTGGCGGCGGGAGCCTAGGCAGCCGACTCGTCATGCTGAGGGGATGAGGATCGCCAGCCTCGTACCCTCGGCAACCGAGATGCTCTTCGCCCTCGGGCTCGGTGAGAGAGTCGTCGGCGTCACCCATGAGTGCGACTACCCGCCGGCGGCGGCCGGGCTGCCGCAGCTGACGGCGACGGTGCTGCCGCCGGGCCTTGCGGCCGGCGAGATCGACGCCAAGGTGAAGGAGGTGATCGGCGAAGGCCGGGCCCTCTACATGCTCGACGAGGAGCGGCTGGGTGCGCTCGAACCCGACTTGATCGTCACCCAGGCAGTCTGCGAGGTCTGCGCCGTCTCCTACGACGACGTGGTGACGATCGCCGATAGGTTGCCCGGCCGACCGGAGGTCCTGCTGCAGGACCCGAGCACGCTGGGCGAGGTCCTCGACGACGTGATCCGGATGGGTGAGGCCACCGGGCAAGCCGTCCACGCACATGGCCTGCGGCAGTCGCTGCAGCAGCGGCTCGATGCCGTCGGCCGCCTTGTCGAGGATCATCCGAAGCCCCGCGTCCTTGCCCTCGAGTGGCTCGATCCGCCTTTCCTCGGCGGCCACTGGATCCCGGAGATGATCGAGATCGCCGGAGGTGAGAACGTCGCCGGGGTCTCGGGCCAGAAGTCACAGGAGGTGCAGTGGGAGGATCTGGGAGACCTCGAGCCCGACGTGATCGTCTCAATGCCCTGCGGCTGGTACCTAGACGAGTCCTGTGCTCAGGCGCTGGGTCACGGTGACCGGCTCGGAGCGTTCGGAGAGGCACGGGTTTTTGCCGTGGATGGGGCTTCTAGCTTCTCCCGGCCCGGCCCGCGCCTCGTCGACGGGGTCGAGCTGCTCGGGCACCTGTTCCACCCCGACCTCGTCCCACTGCGCACCGAGATCGGCTTCGCCGAGCTGACGGCTCAGATTTCGCGCTCGTAGAAGAGCATCGAGGGTCCGTCGGGCCCGCCTTCGCGGTTGGTGAAGCCCATGCTCTCGTAGAGGGCGCGGGCGGCGGTGTCGGTCTCGCCGGTGTTGAGGTCGATCCCGTCGGAGCCGCGTTCGCGGGCGAGCTCGATCGTCGCTTCGAGCAGGGCGCGGCCGATCCCCTGACCGCGCAGAGATGGGATCACGTAAAGCTCCTGCAGGTACGTTTCGTCGCCCGCGCTCCAGATGCCGGGACGGAAGCGGAACAGGGAGAGGCCGTCCGGGCCGTCACCGGCGAGAAGGACGGTGATCTCGCCCTCGTCGAGCAGCCGGGCGATCATCTCCGTCAGCTGCTCGACCTCCGGGGTCGGTTCGTCGTACTCGAGGTTGAAGTCGCGCAGGAGGCGGGCGATCTCGGCGGCGTCCTCCACCCCGGCCCGCCGAACCTGTATCTCTGGCTTCGTCATGACCTCAGTTTCCCTGCCCGACGAAGTCCGCGCCGCCTGTGCCTGGGTGGCGGGGCGGGCGCGCTCGGTACGGATCGACGAGGAGGCGATCGAGGAGTACGCGGCCGGCTTGCCCCAGCTCGGCGCCGCGGACGAGCCGGCGGCCTTCGACGAACACCCCGAAACCGCCGCCGCCTTCGCGATCTGCATGAACGCGATCAACTTCGGCTCTGGCTGGTGGCCGACGATCCGTAAGCGACCGGGCCACAGCGGCTACGGGACGATGGCCGCGGGAGTTACCGAGCATTTCGAGACGGCCGGCCCCTGGACCGTTGCGGAGCTGGAGGGGATGGATGCCGAGACGATCGCGAAGGTGGTCGGCCAAGATCCCGAGCACCCGCTGATGCCGCAGTTCGCCGCCGCCCTGCGCGACGTCGGTCACCGAATCCGCTTGGACTACGGCGGCCACCTTCTCGGGCCAGCCGAAGCTGTCGACTCGATCCCCGCCCTGGCCGCAACCTTCGCCGCTTGGGCCGCCTTCGCCGACGTCTCCACCTACGACGGCCGAGAGGTCCCTTTCTACAAGCGAGCCCAGCTTGCCGCCGCCGATCTCCACCGCGCCGGCGTCGCCGACCTCCCCGACCTCGACCGACTCACCGGCTTCGCCGACAACCTCGTCCCCCACGTCCTCCGGGTGGACGACATCCTCCACCTCGACCCCGACCTCACCGCCCGCATCGAAGCCGAAGATCTCCTAGAGCACGGCTCCCCCGAAGAGGTAGAGCTCCGCGCCTGCGCCGTCCAAGCCGTCGAGCTCCTAGCCGCCGCCGGTCCCCTCACCCCCGCCGAGATCGACAGCACCCTCTGGAACCGCGGTCGCGATCCCCGCTACAAGTCCCGCCCGCGTCCGCGCTCCCGCAACACCGCCTACTGATTCACAAGTGGCGAGTTAGCCTTGCTATAGCCGGGTTAACTCACCAGTTGTCAGAACTCGTAGGACCGGGACTGCTGGTGCCGCTCGACCGCGAGTTTCACCAGGCGGTCGCATAGCTGGGGGTAGTCGATTCCGGTGGCCTCGAAGAGCTTGGCGTAGACGCTGGTGTCGGTGAAGCCGGGCATCGTGTTGATCTCGTTGACGAGGACGGAGCCGTCGGGTTCGACGAAGAAGTCGCAGCGGGCGAGGCCGGAGCAGCCGGCGAGCTTGAAGACCGAGACGGCCATCTCGCGGACGTTGGCGGTGGCCTGGTCGCCGATCGGGGCGGGAACGCGGAGCTCCATCCCGCCCTCGGTGTACTTGGCCTCGAAGTCGTACCAGGTGCCATGGGCGACGATCTCCCCTGGCAGCGAGGCCTCCGGCTCGTCGTTGCCGAGCACCGAGCACTCGACCTCGCGCCCCGGCGAGGAGGCCTCGACGATCACCCGTGGGTCGTGGCGCAGCGCCCGCTCGACCGCGGCATCGAGCTCGTCGAGCTTGCCGACCCGGGTGATGCCGACGCTGGAGCCCATCCGCGACGGCTTCACCCAGAGCGGCAGGCCCATCTCCTCGCAGCGCCCCCACCAGTCGTTGCCCTCGACCGCGGTGAACTCGACCTGCGGCACCCCGTGGGCGGCGAACAGCCGCTTCAGCGTCAGCTTGTCCATGCAGATCGCCGAGGAGAGGACGTCGGAGCCGACGTAGGGCACGTCGAGCTGCTCGAGCAGGCCTTGGATGCTGCCGTCCTCGCCGAAGGCCCCGTGCAGGGCCGGGAAGACCGCCTCGGCGCCGAGCAGGCCGCCGCCGGGGACCAGCTCGACCGAACCGCCGGCGGTGCGCCAGGAGCCGTCGCGGCCGATCGTCACCTCAACCGCCTCGTGACCGGCCTCGCGGAGGCCGCGCGCCACCGCCGCGCCCGAGCGCAGCGAGACGTCGTGCTCGGAGGAGCGGCCGCCGGAGAGGACCGCGACCCTCACGGTTCCAGTTCCCCTTCTTCTTCTTCGACCGGTTCGCGCGCCTGCTTGCCGACCGTGATCGTCACCGTCGAGCGCGGTTCGAGTTCGCTGCCCGGCGGCGGGAACTGATCGGTGACGCGGCCGACCTGGCCCGCCACCTCGGTTTCTTCTTCTTGCACCTGCGGCGCCAGGCCTTCGGCCCGAATCGCTTCCACGGCTTCCCGCCGTTCCTTGCCGATCACGTTCGGCACCTTCACGGCCTTTTCTTCTTCTTCGCCGCTGGAGACGACGATCGTCACCGTCGAGCCCGGTTCCACCTGAGTGCCGGCGCTCGGCGACTGGCGGATCACCTGGCCCTGCGGCGAGGCGCTTTCCTCTTCGGAGACGCTCGGCGTGAGACCGCGGGCGCTCAGCCGCTGGACGGCCACTTCGCGCTGCACCCCGACCAGTACCGGCACCTTCGCCAGCTTCGGCCCCTGGGAGACGAAGATCGTCACCGTCGAGCCGTTGGTGGTGGTGGCGCCGCCGCGCGGTTCGGAGAAGACGACCAGCCCTTCTTCGACCGAGTTGGAGTTGACCCGCTGCTGCGTCACTTCGAACCCGGCCGCTTCCAGCTTCTTCGTTGCCGCCGCCGCGGTCAGCCCGTTGGTGCTCGGGACTTCGCCCTGGCCAGGACCGGCGCTGACGGTCAGGTCGACCTTCGGCTTCGAGCAGAAGAGGGAGAGGAAGGCGCAGTCTTCTTCAGCCGAGCCGGGCAGCGGGTCCTGCTCGAGCACGGTGTTCTTCGGCGACTGCCGTTCGACGAACTGTTCCTCGCCGACCTCGAAGCCCTTGCGTTCGAGCTGGGCAATCGCGAATTCGAGCTGCTTGCCGGTCACGTTGGGGACGTCGGTCTTCGAGTCCCGGGTCGCGAGCAGCCCAATCAGCAGGCCGATCACGATCGCCGCGACCAAGAGCGCCCAGAGCCAGTTGTTGCGTCGGCGGTCTTCCGCCGGCGGCACCTCCTCGACCTCGGCGACGACCGGCGGCGCGGCCGCAAACGTCGCCGTGCCCCTGCCCACGCCTGGTTCCCGCATCGCCTGGTCGAGCGCGGCGATGAAGGCGTCGGCGCTCTGGAAGCGGTTGCCCGGCTCCTTCTCCAGCGCCCGCATCACCACCGCGTCGAGCGCCGGCGAGACCTGGGGGTTGATCGAGCTCGGCCGCTGTGGCGTCTCGGCGACCTGTTTCATCGCCACCGCGACCGCGCTTTCGCCTTCGAAGGGGACGCGACCGGTGAGCGCCTCGTAGAGGATGACGCCGATCGAGTAGAGGTCGGAGACGCCGGTCACCTCGAACCCCTGCGCCTGCTCGGGCGAGAGGTACTGCGGGGTGCCCATCACCGAGCCGGTCTGGGTGATCTCCGAGACGCCGGCGCGGGCGATCCCGAAGTCGGTGACGACGGCTTTGCCCTCCTCGTCGACGATCACGTTCTGCGGCTTCAGGTCGCGGTGGACGATCCCGTTGCGGTGGGCGAAGCGGGCGCCCTCGAGCACCTGGCGCACCAGCGCCACCGCCTGCTCGGGGGTAAGCCCACGTTCGATCAGCTGCTTTAGCGTCGGCCCCTCGACGTAGCGCATCGCGATGTAGTTGACGTCGTCGTCGGCGCCGCGGTCGAAGACGGCGACGATGTTCGGGTGCTGCAGCCCGGCGGCGGACTCGGCCTCGCGCTGGAAACGGGCGATGAAGTCGGGGTCCTGGAGGTAGCGGCTGTGGAGGACCTTCAGCGCCACCTGCCGCTGCAGGTGCGCGTCCTCGGCCAGCCAGACGTCGGCCATGCCGCCGCTGCCGATCCGGCGCAGGACCCGGTACCGCTTGTCGACGACGCTCCCCTCGCGAACCTCAGCCACCCGACCCCTCCGTATTCATCGTCATTCTCCGTTCAAGATCGTTTCGGCCACGTCGCGGAAGATCGGCGCCGCGACGTCGTTGCCGAACTGTTCGGTGCACTCGACCGAGGCGGCGATCGCGATCTGCGGGTCGTCGGCCGGGGCGAAGCCCATGAACCAGGCCTGGTTCTCTTCGGCGCCGCCGCCGCAGGCCAGGTTCCCCGGCGTTTCCGCGGTACCGGTCTTGCCGGCCACCGGCACTCCCGAGATCGCCGCGTTGGTGCCGGTGCCTTCGCTGACCACGCCTTCCATCGCCGTCGTCAGCTCTTCGGCGGTCTCGCCGCTGACCGGCTCGCTGTAGACGGAGGGGTCGAGCGTGTCGACCACCCGGCCGTCGGGGTCGATCACCCGCTTCCAGATCTGCGGCTTCATCAGCTTGCCGCCGTTGGCGATCGCCGCCGCAACCTCGGCGATCTGCAGCGGCGTCGCCAGCAGTCGCTCCTGACCGATCCCGAGGCGGGCGAGGTCAACGGGATCGTTGCGGTGCAGGAGCTGATTTTCTTCGTAGACACCGCTGTCGTAGACCTCGTTGCTGGGCAGGTCGATCGCGGGGGTCGAGTTGAAGCCGAACTTTTCCATCGTCTCGAACAGCTGGTCCTGGCCCACCTGCTGAGCGAGCTGGCCGAACCAAGTGTTGACCGAGTTGGTCAGCGCCGTGTCGAGGGCGATCGGGCCGAAGTCCTTGTTGTAGTCGTTCTGCAGCGGCGTCCCTTCGACTTCCAGCGAGCCCGGCGCGTTGATCGTCGTCTCCGGGGTGATCGTGCCGCTTTCCAGCCCCGCCGCCGCGGTCACCACCTTGAAGGTCGAGCCCGGCGGATATAGACCCTGGGTCGCCCGGTTCAACAGCGGCGTTTCGACGTTATTGGAGTTCAGCTTCGAGAAGTTGAACGGGACCCGGTTCGGGTTGTAGGGGGCGTTCGAGGCCATCACCTTCACTTCGCCCGTTTGCGGGACAATCGCAACGACGGCGCCAAAGCCGGCTGCTTCGAGGTCGGCCAGCGCCGTTCGCTGCGCTTCGGTGTCGATGTTGGTGACGATGTCGTTGCCTTCCTGGGTGCCGCCGGTCAGCTCGTCGAGGATCGAGCTGAATTCGCTTTCTTCGCCGACCAGTTCTTCGTTGTGGAACTGCTCGAACTCGGAATCGCCAAAGCGCACGAAGCTGTACCCGATCGGGTGGCCGAAGAGGGAGCCTTCCGGATAACGGCGGACGAACCGCTTTTCGGCGCCCTTCCCCTTCGCCACCGACTTTGCGATCACCGTCCCGTCAGCGGTGAGGATGCGACCGCGGCGGATCTGCTGCTGCTCCAGCAGCGGCCGCTTGTTCGCGTCTTTTTCCTTCAGCGCCTCGGCGTCGAAGACCGACCAGTAGGACGTGAAGCCGACCAGGACGCCGAAGAGGACGACGATGAAGGCGAAGAGTTTGACGATCTGCCGGTTCACGATGCCGCCTCGCGGCGGGCCCTGTCGGAGACCAGCAGCAGCAGCGCCAGGAGGACGAAGTTGGCGACGATCGAGCTGCCGCCGTAGCTGACGAACGGCAGGGTGACGCCGGTCAGCGGGATCACCCGGGTGACTCCGCCGATGATCACAAAGGCCTGGATCGCGAACACCGCGGTGAGGCCGGTGGCGAGCAGCTTCGAGAAGCCGTCGCTCGCCAGCAGGGCGACTTTGAAGCCGCGGGCGGTGATCAGCAGGTAGGTGAGGATCAGGCCGCAGGCGCCGAAGAGGCCGAGCTCGTTGACGATCAGCGCGTAGATCGTGTCGGTTTCAGCCGCCGGCAGGAGCCGGGCCGGCGGATGGGTGCCGGGGATGTTGATCAGCGCCTGGCCGAACCCTTTGCCGAACAAGCCGCCGTCGGCCTGGGCGAAGATCGACTGCAGGATCTGGTACCCGCTTTCTTCGGCCGATTCATATGGATGCAGCCAGATGTCCACCCTCTCGTGGACGTGGGGGACGGTGCTGGCGAAGAACCAGGCGCCGACGAGGAACATCGCCATCCCGATGACGACGAAGGAGAAGCGGCCGGTGGCCACGTAGAGCAGGGCGAGGAAGGCGGCGAAGAACATCAGCGAGCTGCCGAGGTCGCGGATGAAGACGAGCATGAACATCGAGGCGCCCCAGACCACCAGCATCGGCCCGAAGTGCTTCAGCGGCGGCAGCGTTATCCCTAGCACCCGCCGGGCGCCGACGATCAGCACCTCGCGGTGCTCGCGCAGGTAGCTGGCGAGGAAGACGACGATCGCGAGCTTGGTGAACTCGGCCGGCTGGAAGGCGAGCGGCCCGATCTTCACCCCGAGGTAGGCGCCGTTGACCTGCTGGCCGATCCCCGGCAGCCGCGGCGCCAGCAGCAGCAGCAGGCCGACGACGGCGATCGTGTAGCGGTAGCGCTCCAGCACCTCGTAGTCGCGCAGGAACCAGATCGTCGCCGCGAAGAGGACGAGCCCGAGGACGAACCAGTTGGCCTGGTCGCGGGCCAGGCTTTCGTCGATCCGGTAGATCATCACCAGCCCGAACGCGGTCAGCGTCGCCATCAGCGGGAACAGGTAGGGGTCGGCGTTGGGGAGCCGGAAGCGCAGGAAGACGTGGGTGGCGAGGCAGAGCGCCAGGAAGTAGGCGCCGTAGGTGAGGCTGAGGTTGCCGAGTTGGTCGCCCTCCTGGGCGAAGACGGCGGCGAACCCGGCCGTCAGCAGGATCGCGACCGGAACCAGGGCGAAGAGCTCCCGGTTCCTGGCGGACGTCAAGGAAGCCCCGCGGTCTTTTCGATTTCTTCCAGCAGCGAGACCGCGTCGTCGCGCGAGCGCAGGTCGTGGCCGGTGACCGCGTCCTGGCGCCGCGCCGGCAGCGACTCGGTCTGGATCGGGCTCGAGTAGCGCTCGCTGTAGAGGTCGATCCCGAAGGGCAGCTCGTAGGGGGCGCCGCGGTAGAGGGCGACGCGGCCGGCGTCGTCGGTGCCGAGGAACCAGATCTGGCGGTTTCCGTACCAGGCGCCGGCGATCAGGGCGACGATCAGCAGCAGCGGCACCAGCACCTTCAGCGCCGTGCGCAGGCCGCGGCGGCGCGGGCGTTGCTCGATTTCCTCGCGGCGCTTGCGGGCGGCCTCGGCGGCGGCGCGCTTGCGGACCTCGGTCGCGGTCAGTCCGGCGGCCTCGGCGTCGCCGCCGATCAGGGTGGCGCCTTCGCGGGCCGAGCTCGCCTCGGTCGCGGCGCCCTCGCCCTCCTCGAGCCGGAAGAGGACGACGGTGATGTTGTCGCGGCCGCCGGCCCGGTTGGCTTCGTCGACCAGCGCCCGCACCGCGCTTTCCAGCGAGGTGGCGCGGCTGAGGATGTGGGCGATCTTCTCGTCGTCGAGCATCGTCGTCAGCCCGTCCGAGCAGATCAGGAAGACGTCGCCGGCCTGGGCGGGAACCGTCTGCAGGTCGACGTCGACCTCCGGTTCGGGCCCCAGCGCCCGGGTGATGATCGAGCGCTGCGGGTGGTCCTCAGCCTGGGCGTCGGTCAGCTGGCCTTTGCGCCGCATCTCCTCGACCAGCGAGTGGTCGCGGGTCAGCTGCTCGAACCTGCCGCCGCGCAGACGGTAGGCGCGGCTGTCGCCGACGTGGCCGATCGCCACCTCTTCGCTGTCGAGGTCGACGAGGGCGGCGGTGGTCGTCGTCCCCATCCCGGCCAGGCTCGGGTCCTTGCGGGCGTGTTCGTGGATCGTCCGGTTGGCGCGGGTGATCGTCTCCTCCAGCAGCCGCTCCGGCGGCGCCGCCGGCAGGTTCTGGGCGAAGCTCTCCGCCGCCGCCCGCGAGGCGACCTCGCCGGCCTGCGCCCCGCCCATCCCGTCGGCGACCACGAACAGCGGCGCCTCGACGAAGAGCGAGTCCTCGTTGGCGTTGCGCTGGCGCCCGGTGTCGGTGCGTACGGCGTCCTCGGCGATCCGCAGGCTCACGCCTCACCCCACCTCGAGTCGGAAGACCGTGTCCCCGATCTGGACGCTGTCGCCGTCGATCGCCTCCGCCTCCCCCTGCAGGGTGGCGCCGC
>JBQCHW010000300.1:0-10631 GCA_051954315.1 Solirubrobacterales bacterium | reverse complement strand
GCTCCATTTCCTCGTTTTCGGGCTGCAGGCGGATGTGGTCCTTCTCGCGGAAGATCCGCTTCACGGTCGCCTCCTCGCCGATCAGGGCGACGACGATCTCGCCGTCGTTGGCCGTATCGCTCGGCCGCACGATCACGTAGTCGCCTTCGAGGATGCCGGCGTCCTTCATGCTTTCGCCGCGGATCTGGAGGATGTAGTCGCCGTCCTCCCCGCCGATCACGTCAGGCACTTCGAGGTACTCCTCGATGTTCTCTTCGGCGAGGATCGGCGCACCCGCGGCGACCTGCCCGACCAGCGGCAGCCCGTTGCCCGGCTGGATCGCGTTCTTGGCCTTGTCGAAGAGCAGCTCGATCGCCCGCGGCTTCGAGGGATCCCGCCGCACCAGCCCCAGCTTCTCCAGGTTGGCCAGATGCGCGTGCACGGTCGAAGACGAGTGCAGCCCGACGGCTTTGCCGATCTCCCGCACCGTTGGTGGGTAGCCGGTCTTCGCCGCGTATTTGCGGATGAAGTCGAAGATCTCCTTCTGCCGCTTGGTCAGGTCCAGATCCATCGTTTTTCCGCTTCCCTCCGGTGCCGGGGTTTCCTCAAAGAGCGCAGCTTGCCGTGGCAAATTGCCTTCGAACACTTGTTCGTAGAGTACCGGCCCCTCCGGACGACCGCAACGTGCGACCTCCCCCTGCACGCAAACATCTAGAATCGCCTTCCCTCGAGCGGCTGTGGCGGAACTGGTAGACGCGCAAGGTTGAGGGCCTTGTGGGTGGAAACACCCGTGGAGGTTCGACTCCTCTCAGCCGCATATATTTTCCTCGTCCAGCGGTAAACCTTTCTCAGGCCTACGTCTCCTTCTCGTCGAGCCGCTTCAGCTCGGCTTCGACTTCAGGGATAAGTTTGTCGGAGATCTCACCGTCTCGGAGAATCTGCCTAGCCTCCTCCAAGTGGCATCGCGCGGCGCCGTAATCGCCGAGCTGAGACTGCAGCTTGCCGAGCTCGACCAGCGTGGGAACGAGATCGAAGTGAAGCTTCGGGAGCGTCTCACGCTTGACCTGCAGAGCCGACTCGTACAGATCTCGAGCCTCTGACTTGCGACCGCGGAGATTGGCGACATTTCCGAGCTGACTTTCAGCCTGCCCGATGAACGGATGCGTGTCTCCGAAGGTGGCCCTGAAAATCGCAAGCGCTCGCTGCTGTGCGGCTTCAGCCTCGTCGAGTTCCTCCTGGCTGGCCATCACGCTTTGCGAGGTTAGAGAGGGTGGCCCCCACCTCAGGATGGTTCGAGCCTAGATTGCCCTCCTGGATATCGCGAGCTCTCTCATAGAACTGTCGTGCCCGCGACAGTTCACCCCGCTCGGCGCTGACGCTGCCAAGCGAGTCGTAGGTGCGCGCAAGACGGTAGTCGTCATCGCCGTACTCCCGCCGCTTGATCGCCAGACAGCGTTCCAGCGAGACGGCCGCCTCGTCAAGATCGCCGTTGATTCGCAGCGCATTGCCGAGGTTGTCAAAGGTGGCAGCCGCTTCCGCGGAATCGGGCCCAAAGTTTTCCTCGAAGATCACGAGGGCTTTTTTGTGCGAGGCGATCGCCGACCTAGTTTGGCCCCGCCGCCGGTGGACGATCCCGAGGTTGTCCCAGAGGGCCGCTATCCGCGGGTGCCCTTCCGGGTATTTATCCTGCGCTACCCGCAGCGCATCCTCGAACGCCTGCTGCGCATGTTGGGCGTCACCCAGCGTCATGCGCAGGATGCCCAAGCTGAAGAGGTTGCGCAACGCCAGTTCCGGATCGTCCTCCAAGCGTTCGTCGATCATCTCGACCAGAGCCAGCGCCTCCCTCAGTTCACCGCGCACGTGGTGAAATTGCGCCAGCAGGTCGGCTAACCGCAACGCGTCCCTGCGATCCGGGTCGCTATTCAGCACCTTGGGCAATAGCTCGAGCACGTGTGGCAGCAAGGCAATCCCCAAGGGCCATTCGTGGGGATGCGATTTAACTGGGAAGAGGTCCAGTAGGGCTTTCAAGAGAATTCGCCGCGCCTCGTCCGCGCCGAGCATCGTCCCCCTCTCCCTCACGGTCTGCTGAACCAGTACGTGCATTCGCAGGTTCGGAGGGTCCACCGCGACGAGAGAGAAACAGAGCAGTTTTCGCAGTGCGTCGTCTCTGCGCAAGGGGTCCGGCAGAAGATGGTTAAAGATCTCCTCTGGGATTGGATCCGGCGCGAGGTTGCCACAGCAGGAGAGCAATAACTTGGCGCCCTCGTCTTTCTCGACCTCGGCGAATGAGAGGTCCCAAGTGGAGCGAACCGTCCCTCCGTAATCAATCGGCTTACCGGTTTCGAGTAGCTCCCCGGAATGCTCTGACAGTCGATCCCAATACCCACCCAGAGTGATCGCCATGGTGTCCACATAAGCGCCGGCCTGCTCCATGGCCAGCGGCAGCCCTCCCAATGCGGTTGCGATCTTCAGGCTCTCAGCCTCTTCCCCCTCCCGTCCCGTTCGCCGCCGAAGAAAAGCCGCCGCCTGCTCCGTGTCCCAGCTCTTGACCTCGAGCGGGATCGCCACTGCACGCCAGCCGCTCGCTTGACGCGACGTGATCAGCACATCCCCCCGCGAGGAATCCGGCAGTAGCTCGCTGACCGCGGCTGCATCCGGGGCATCGTCGAAGACAAGAAGCCACCGCTTGTGCCCTGCCAGCCAGGTTCTCACCGCCTCGACCTCCGCCGCCTGACTCTCCTCCGCTTCGAGCCCCAGCGCACGGGCTAGCTGGCTGTAGTCGGCGGCCCGCGTCAAGGGCTCGTTCGCGCGAATCCACCAGACGACGTCGTACCGGGAACGCTGGCGCCAGGCGAACCTGGCCGCCATCTGCGTCTTCCCTACTCCGCCCAGTCCATAAAGAGCGACCGCCCCATGCGTCTCGTTGGCCGCGCCGGCGGCGAGATCCACCGCCACCTCCTCGAGTAGTGCATCCCGCTCAGAGAAATTGCGCGCAGCCCGCACCGCGTTCCAGATCGAGGGAATCTCACCCGGAAAGCTAGGGCCAGCGTCCTCTTCTGCGGCCGCGACCGCCGGAAACCTCGGCTCTATCGAGGGTTTGCGCCGCTGGCCCGAGACGTGATCGAGCAGCTCCTTCCTCGCCTCCTCCGCAGAGAGGCCGACGAGGTCGACGTAGACGATAGGCGCAAGGAGGCCCTTTAGATCCACCTCGCGGACCCGAACGGGGACGAGCATGCGCTCGTTTCCCGTTGGATCCCGAGCGAATGCGGCAGCCCACTCGGCCGGCGTGAACTTCGATTTCAAAAATGAGGGCGAGAGGACGAGCATGGTCCGCCGACTTCGTTCGGCAGCTCGCTGCATCTCCAATACAAAGTTGGCGCCGACACGGAAATCCCATCCTTGATGGCGAGTGCGGTAACCGGCCTCCTCCAGTTGCCAGGCCAGCCATGCCGCCCAAGCCCGGTCTGGAAGGGCGTAGCTGATGAAGAAGTCAGCCTCCTCTTCGTGTTCCATGGATGGAGCCTTTCAGAACGATCCAGGTATCTCGCCCCAGAGAGACGGGGGCGGCGGGTGGCGGATGACTCTGGACCCGCCGCGAGCTCCCGTCAGCTCGAAGTGCCGAGCGCCTTGTCGATAAACGGGCCCATCAGTCCCGCCACCGCTTGGGCGGTGTCCTCGGCGGAGCCGCCGGGGGTGGTGACATAGCTGATCCCGAGGCGGACGAGGGTCTCGGAGAGGGTTTTGACGTCGTCGCTCGGGGCCTCCGGCCAACCTTCTTCGATCACCGAGGTGAGGCGACTGGTCGCCCACTGGACGATCGGCAGGCCCTGGGTGGTGACGAAGGGCAGCATTCCGCCGGTGCCGTCGTCGCTGAGGAGGATGCGGATCAGGGGGTCGCCGCCGGCGGCGCTGAGGAAGTGCTCGAGCGCGGCTAGGACGGCTGCCCGGGGGTCGTCGCGGTGTTCCAGGACCGCTTTTTCGACGTCGTCCATGAACCGTTCGGCCTCGTGGATGACAAAGGCGAAGCCGAACTCGTTGCGGTTGCCGAACTCGTTGTAGAGGGTCTGGCGGCTGACGCCGGCGCCGGTGGCGATGTCCGCCATCGTGATCTCCGACCAGGGGCGCCCGCTCAGCTGGTCGCGGGCGGCGTCGAAGACGGTCTTGCGCAGCAGCTCCCGCGCCGCCTCCTGATAGGGGGTGCGTTGAATGGCCACCCCCGTATCGTGCCAGTTAGAGACTCAAGCGTCCCCGGAGACCGCTTCGAAGTCCACCTTGTCGCGGACGCCGCAGTCGGGACAGGCCCAATCGTCGGGCACCTGCGACCAGGGCGTCCCCGCCGGGAAACCCTCCCGCGGGTGGCCTTCCTCCTCGTCGTAGACGTAGCCGCACGCCGGGCAGCGGAAGGCGCTCATGCGGGCCGCCCGTAGCGCTCGAGCACCCGGCCGAGCTTGCGCGGGTGGATGTTGCAGCGGGTGACGTCGCCTTCGTAATGGTCCAACAGGATCGGGTCCATCACCCGCCGCCAAAGCGGCGGGAACCAGGCGAGGACGATCATCCCGGCGTAGCCAGTCGGCAGCTGCGGCGCCTCTTCCATGTGGCGCAGCGCCTGGTAGCGCCGGGTCGGGTTGGCGTGGTGGTCGGAGTGGCGCTGCAGGTGGTAGAGGAGGACATTGGAAGCGACGTTGTTGCTGTTCCAGCTGTGCTCGGGGCGGCAGCGCTCGTAGCGGCCGTCCTCTTTCTTCTGCCGCAGCAGCCCGTAGTGCTCGAGGTAGTTGACGACCTCCAGCAGCGAGAACCCGATGACCGCCTGCGCGATCAGGAAGGGCAGGACGACCGGCCCGAAGGCGATCGTCAGCACCGCGAAGAGGCCGACGGTCATCGCCCAGGCGGTGAGGATGTCGTTGTGGCGGCTGATGTGGCGCTCACCGAGGCGGTCGAGCCGGGCAGTCTCGATCCCCCAGGCCGAGCGCAGGCTGCCGATGACGGTGCGCGGCAGGAAGGCCCAGAAGCTCTCCCCCAGCCGCGAACTGGCCGGGTCCTCGGGGGTGGCGACTTTGACGTGGTGACCGCGGTTGTGCTCGATGAAGAAGTGGCCATAGCCGGTCTGGGCGAGGGCGACCCGGCTCAGCCACTTCTCCGAGTTGGCGCGCTTGTGGCCGAGCTCATGGGCGGTATTGATCGCGATCCCGCCGACGACCCCCATCGTCATCATCAGCCCGACCGATTCGACCAGGGTGAGGTCGCCGCTCGACCACATCCAGCAGGCGAAGACCAGCCCCGCGTACTGGATCGGGATGAAGAGGTAGGTGCACCAGCGGTAGTAGCGGTCCTGCTCGAGGAACTTGAGGACGCTGTCGGGCGGATTGGTCGAGTCGAGCCCGATCGCCATGTCGAGCAGCGGGAAGATCCCGAAGACGAGCACCGGCCCAAGGAACCACAAGCCTCCGAAGCCGGTGACGGTGACCCAGAACCAGGCGAGGAACGGCGAGAGCGGGACGATGATCCCCATCAGCCACGCGTAGCGCTTGCCGTCCGTCCAAGCCGCCGGGTTGACCTCGACGTCGTCGTGGTGGTGATGGTGAATGTGCTCCGCGTGCGCCTCCACAGCCCCTCCTTTTGTCAAACCCGAGCGTTCGGTCGCAGACTTTGACAGATACGTCGGATATGTCAAGGGGCGCTACAGAGCGCGCAGAATTGTCCGCAGGATGCGGACGCAATGGCGCTTTCCTCTCGCATAGCGAGAAGAAGTCGACACGTGGCTCGCTCTAAATCTTGAGGAGCAGGAACGTGTTCAGCACGAACACGACGGCGAAGAAGACCGTCGCCCGGTCGAGGTTGCGCTCGACCATCGAGCCGCCGCCGATCGAGCTGCCGCCGCCGCCGATCCCGAAGGCGCCGGAGAGGCCGGCGTCTTTGCCCGAGTGGAGCAGGATCAGGAAGATCAGCACGGCGGCGACGATCACCTGGATGATGCTGAAGAACGTGAACACGGTCAGGGAAGTCTAGCCCTGCTCGACCTTTTCCGGCTCGCGGGGGTGGGCGCCGTTGCCGTTGGAGCCGTTCCCGTTGCCATTGACGCCGACCTTCTCCCCCTCCTCGCGGTCGAGGATCTCCAGCGCTTCTTCGCGCAGCTCGGCGTCGACGGCGGCGAAGTCCTCGTCGGAGAGCTTGCCGACGGCGTGGTCGAGCTCGGCGTCGCGGATCTCGCGGTACTTGGCTTCCTTGCGGGCGTCGGCCTCGCTGCGGACGAGGGCCCCGCGGCGCCTCCCCCGAGTCGGCCAGATCGCGATCAGCGCCCCCGCCAGGGCGATCAGGCCGCCGATCCACATCCAGGTGACGAGCGGGTTGACGATCACCTTGAAGGTCGCCGGCGCCGTGTCGGTGAGGTAGGTCTTGGCGACGTTGGCGGCGGCCAGGCCCTGCAGCCTGTTGACCTGTTCCAGCGCCTGTTCTTCCAGCCGGGGGTTCCCGACCGAGCCGCGCATCAGTGCCCCGAGCGCTTTGCACTGGGGCGGCGTCCCCGGCCCGCCTTTGATGCAGGCGGTGAAGCCTTTGTCGGCGTCCCGCACCCGCCGCTGGATCGCGGTGATGTTCGGCCGCTCGGCGATCCAGAGGTCGGCGCCGGGCCCGGCCCGCAGCCCCACCTCGCTGGTCGCCTCGCCGGCGAAGAAGCTCGAGATCAGCCCGGATTCCTGGCCGGTCGGGCGGAAGAAGCGCTGGCTCGGCCGCAGGTACCCGACCACCTTCCCGTCTTCTTCGACTTTCAGCAGCGAGCCGAAGGTGAATTTCTCGCTGTCGACGGCGACGGTCGGCTTCACGTAGGTGATCGTGCGCCCGTCGATCGTCGCGCTTTCGCCGGGCTTCAAGTTGACGTCGCGGTTGGTCTGGAAGCTCGAGGAGGCGGCGATCCCGATCAGCAGAACGGCGATCCCCGCGTGGACGATGTAGCCGCCGTAGCGTCGCCGGTTACGGGATACGAGGCCAACCAGCGCAGCTGGCGACGACTCCCCGGTCAGCTTGCGCCGCGCCGCCGCGCCGGTCCAGAACTCCTGCGCCAGCCCGGCCAGGGCAAAGGCGGAGAAGGTGAACAGGGCCAGCGCCCAGGGCTTGTGGCCGGCATCGGTGAAGACCGCCAGCCCCACGAGGGTCACCGCGGCCACCGCCAGCGGCACCCGGAAGACCCGCCTCGCCGAGTCCCAGCTGACCCGGCGCCAGGCGAGCAGCGGCCCGATCCCGGTGAAGAGGACGAGCAGGATCGCCAGCGGGGTCGTGTAGCGGTCGAACCAGGGGGCGGCCAGGGAGGCCTTGTCGCCGGTGAAGAGTTCGGAGATCAGCGGGAAGAAGGTGCCCCAGAAGATCACCGCGGTCAGCCCGACCAGGAGCAGGTTGTTGACGAGGAAGACCGCCTCGCGGGAGACCAGCGAGTCGATCCGCTTCGGCGAGCGCAGGTCGTCGAGACGGCTGACGATCAGCAGCGCCGAGCCGATCACCACCACCCCGATCAGGCCGAGGATGTAGGGGCCGACGGTGTTGTCGCCGAAGGCGTGGATCGATTGCAGGACGCCGGAGCGGACGAGGAAGGTGCCGAGTAGCGCCATCGAGAAGGTTCCAACCACCAGGCAGGCGTTCCAGACCTTCAGCATCCCCCGCTTCTCCTGGACCATGATCGAGTGCAGGAAGGCGGTGCCGAGCAGCCAGGGCATCAGCGCCGCGTTCTCGACCGGGTCCCAGGCCCAGTAGCCGCCCCAGCCGAGCTCGGTGTAGGACCAGCGGGCGCCGAGCAGGAGGCCGAAGCCGAGGAAGGTCCAGGCGATCAGGGCGAAGCGGCGGGTGGCGCGGATCCACTCGGCGTCGAGGCGGCGGGTGATCAGCGCCCCGAGCGCGAAGGCGAACGGCACCGTGAAGGCAACGTAGCCCGAGTAGAGCATCGGCGGGTGGATCATCATGCTCGGGTGCTGCAGCAGCGGGTTGAGGCCGACCCCGTCGGTGGCGCCGCTGACCGTGTCGAACGGCTGGACGTCGGGGGCGAACAGCATCAGGCCGGTGAAGAAGGCGGCCACGCCCATCATCACCGCGGTCGCGTAGGGGACGATCTCGCGCAGCTTGTTGCGAGTCGCCCAGAGCGAGAGCGAGGCGGCGATCGAGAGCACCCAGGCCCAGAGCAGCAGCGAGCCTTCCTGGCTCGACCACATCGCCGCCAGCTTGTAGAAGTTCGGCGTCTCGATCGAGGAGTGTTCCTGGACGATCTTGAAGCCGAAGTCGTCCGTGGCGAAGGCGATCTCGATGATCACCACGCAGGCGGTGAGCAAGCCGCAGAAGGCGTAGACGGTGCGGCGGGAGAGGTCGACCCGGTGGCGGTCGCCGTTGCGGCCCCAGAGCGCCAGCGCCGCCGCAATCAGCGCGGTGACGAAGGCGAGCGCCAGCAGGGCGCTGCCGAGGCTAGCCATCAGACTTGGTCGTGAACTTCGACGGGCACTTCGTGATCAGGGTTTCCGGTTCGCCGACGAAGGTGCCGTTCTCGACCGCGCCGGTGAGGACGATCTCGCGGCCGCCGCGGAACGGGTCCGGGACGGTCCCCTGGTAGGTGACCGGCAACGCCTTGCCGCCGCCGTCGCGGTCGACCACCCGGAAGGCGATCCCGTTGCCGACGTGCTTGATCGAGTGCGGGACGACCTTGCCGGTCATCTCGTAGCTGCTGCCGGGGGCGGCGCTGGCGATTTCGGAGGGCTCCTTCGCCTCGGTCGAGGCCGAGAACGAGGTGTAGATCAGCGCCACCGCGAGCAGCACGGCGACACTGAGCGCGACGACAAGCCGAATCTTGCGCTTCCGCTGGGGATCCACGAGCACCGGGGATTATCGCAAGCCGGCGGCATGGGACAATGGCTGCGTGACCGATGACCGCGTTCTCCTGATCACCGGCGCCAGCAGCGGGATCGGCGCCGCCACCGCCCGCGCGGCCGCCGGCAGGTACCGCTTGGTGCTGGCGGCGCGCCGCCTGGAGGAGCTGGAAGAGCTCGCCGAGGAGCTGGGCGGCGAGGAGCGGGCGGTCGCCGTGCGCTGCGACGTCACCGAGTGGGACGAGGTGCAGGCGCTGGCTCAGGCGGCGCTCGACCGCTTCGGCCGCATCGACGCGGTCTTCGCCAACGCGGGCTTCGGCGCCACCCGCGGCTTCCTCGAGGAGTCGCCAGAGCACTGGCGCTCGATGGTCCTGACCAACGTCTACGGGGTGGCGCTGACGATCCGGGCCACCCTCCCCCACCTGCTCGAGCGCGGCGACGGCCACTTCCTCGTCACCAGCTCGGTGGCGGGACGGCGGGCGCTGCCGGGCTCGCTCTACTCGGCGACCAAGTGGGCGGCAACGGCGATCGGCGAGAGCCTGCGGCAGGAGCTGCGCCAGATGCACGACAACCACGGCATCAAGGTCACCCTGATCGAGCCGGGGATGGTCGACACCGACTTCTTCGAGAACCGACCCGGCAAATCGGCGCTGCAGGACGAGGACATCGCTCGCGCCGTCGTCTACGCGCTCGAACAGCCCGAGGGCGTCGACGTCAACGAGATCCTGATCCGCCCGACGAGCTCGAGCTGAGCAGCGCGCGGACGAGGCGCCAGTAGGCGCGCAGGGCGAGGCGGGCCGGCCAGGTGCGGACGAGCGGGGAGATCAGATCGGAGTCGAGGTCGGGGGTGAGCGCGGCGGCGAACTCGGCGGCGCTGATCATGCGCTGGCGCTGGAGATCGCGACGCTCGCGGAGGAGCCGCGGCAGCCAGCCGATGAATTCCCGGTTCGCCCGCAGCTTCTGGCGCCCCCAGCCGCCCGCGGCCGCGACCGGCAACAGCGACAGCTCGGTCGCCAGCAGCGCCGGCGCCAGCAGAGCCAGCAACGGTCCGGGATAAGTCCGGACGAGGAAGGCGAGGCGGTTGCGCTCCAACCAGCGCCACTTGTCAGCGCTGGCGCTGAAGTCGTAGTCGTGGGCGACGACGGCGGTCGGCTCGATCCCGACCCTCCTCCCCGCCATCCGCAGCCGCACCGAGAGGTCGACGTCCTCGTGGTACATGAAGAACTCGGCCGGGAAGCCGCCAGCCCGGCGCCACTCCTCCATCCGCACGGCAAGGCAGGCCCCTGAAGCGGCAGCGACCTCACCCGCGGCCGGCGCCTCGGCGAGCGGCCGGCCGTGGCCGCCGGCCCAGACGATCCCGGTGAAGTGGATCGGGTTGCCGGCGGAGTTGATCGTCTCCCCCGCCCCGTCGGCGACGAGCGTCTGCCAGGCCGCCCAGCCGCGCTCCTGCAGCCACGGCCTGCGGATCGCCTCGCCCCAGCCCGGCAGGGGCACCGCGTCGGGGTTGAGGAGGACGAGCAGATCGCCTTGGGCAACCTCGGCCCCCTCATTTGCGCCGCCGGCGAAGCCGGTGTTCCGCCCCGGGCTGACGATCCGCGCCGTCGGCGCCAGCTCGCCGACGACCTCGACGCTGCCATCGCCGGGCTTGTTGTCGACGACGATCAGCTCGTCGGCGTCGCCCAGCTCATCCAGCTGGGCGGGAAGGGTATTGGTGATATCGTCGCGGCTCTGGTAGGCGACGATCAGGATTGAGAGCGTCGGTCGCACCGCCGCGGAGGCTATTGGACCTCCGCGCCGGTGCTCGCGACTCAGCTC
>JBQCHW010000299.1:0-8568 GCA_051954315.1 Solirubrobacterales bacterium | reverse complement strand
CTGTCCGAGCTCGACCCGGCCGAAGCGGAGGAGATGCGCGAGAGCTATGGCGTCGAGGGCTCGGGCCTCGCCCGCCTCGTCCGCGCCGCCTATGACCTGCTGGAGCTGATCACCTTCTTCACCGCCGGCGAGGGCAAGGAGGCGGTCGCCCGGCCGCTGCACCGCGGCGCCACCGCGCTCGAAGCCGCCGGCACGATCCACACCGAGATCATGGAAGCATTCATCAAAGCCGAAGTGATCGGCTGGGAGGACCTGGTCAACACCGGCGGCTACGTCGCCGCCAGGGATAAAGGCGTCCTCCGCATCGAGGGCCGCGATTACCTCGTGCAAGACGGCGACGTAATAACGATCAAGGTCTAGAGTCGGGCCATGGAGGAACGGGCGCGGTTCCCGGAGGTGGCGGCAAAGGCCGGCCACTACGAGAGCTTCTACGTCAAGGCCTGCGAGCCGGGCGGGGGCCGCGGGGTCTGGATTCGCCACACCGTGCACAAGTGCCCCGGCGCGGAGCCGAACGCCTCGATCTGGTTCTGCTTCTTCGATCGCAGCGCTGCCGGGCCGCGGGCGACGAAGGTGACGGTGCCGGCCTCGCAGCTGGAGGCGCCGGCGGGCGACTGGATCCGCGTTGCCGACGCGGAGATCGGCCCCGGCCGCGCCGAGGGCTCGATCGACACCGACGCCCTCAGCGCCGCCTGGTCACTGACCTTCCAAGGCACCGCCGAGCCCTGTAAGTACCTGCCGGCCGACTGGCTCTACAAGGCGCCGCTGCCGAAGACCAAGTTCCTGGCGCCGTATCCCGACGCGCGCTTCCAGGGCCGCCTCGAAATCGACGACGAGGCGATCGAGCTCAGCGGCTGGCCGGGGATGATCGGCCACAACTGGGGCTCCGAGCACGCCGAGCGCTGGGTCTGGCTCGAGGGCACCGGCTTCCCCGACGCGCCGAACACCTACTTCGACGCCGGCGCCGCCCGGGTCCGCCTCGGCTCCCGCACCAGCCCCTGGATCCCCTCCGGGATGCTGGTCCTCGACGGCGAGCCGCACCGCCTCGGCGGCCTCGGCGCGATCCGCTCCGCCCGGATCGAGGAGCAGCCGACGGTCTGCAGCTTCCAGCTCCCTGGAAAGGACATCATGGTCCACGGCCGCGTCACCGCCCCGAGCAAGGATTTCGTGGGGTGGATCTACGCGGACCCCAAGGGCCCCGAGCACCACACCGTCAACTGCTCGGTCGCCGACCTCGAGCTGACGATCGAGCGCCCCGGCCTGCCGCCGCGCCAGCTGACCCTCGAGGCCGGCGCCGCTTACGAGTTCGGGATGCGCCCAGACCCGCAACAGGATCTCGGCATCCCAATCCAGCCCTACCCCGACGGCTGAGCCTGTCGACTTTGTCCCCCAGGGGGAGACAAAAGCGACACGACCTGGCGGGGGCGCGGCGCTACTGGTTGATCTGGGCGTTGGTGCTGCCGGTGGCGCTGTGGGCGCTCTTGCGCGTCTTCGGTATCGACGATGGGTTCCCGCTGGCGCCGATGATGGCGTTCACGCCATACGTCGCGATCGCGGCCTTCCTCGTCGCCGGCGTCGCCCTCGCGCTGCGCAATTGGGCCGCGGCTGTCGTCGCCACCGCGGCGACGCTGTTGCTCGCGATCGCGGTCCTCCCGCGGGCGATCGGTGATGACACCGTCGCGGCAAACGGGCGCGAGACGCTCGTCGTCCTCGCCGCCAACGTCCACTACGGGACCGCCGATCCCGACGCTCTCGTCGCCTTGGTCGATCGCATCCACCCCCACGTCCTCAGCGTCGAGGAGCTGACGCCGAGCTTCGCGAGGAAACTGGACCGGAGCGGGATCCGCGGGCGATTGCCCCACGCCGTCCTCGAGGCCCACAAGAGCTCCTCCGGCGCCGGCCTCTACTCGCGCTGGCCGCTGCGCGCCCTCCCGACCCCGCAGCGCTTCTTCTTCCGGATGCCTCGCGCAGAGCTCCGCCTCCCCGCCGGGCGGCGGGTGCGGATCGTCGGCGTCCATCCCTTCCCGCCGGAGACCCACAACACCACCGAATGGGAAGAAGCGCTGGCGAGCCTGCCGAGCGGCGGCCGCGGCGCCCCCTGGGTCCTCGCCGGCGACTTCAACGGGACCTTCGACCAGTCGCAGTTCCGCGACGTGGTCGACCGCGGCTACCGCGATGCCGGCGACGTCGCCGGGAAGGGGCTGGAGCCGACCTTTCCCACCGGCGGCCACCTGATCCCGCCGGTGACGATCGACCACGTCCTCGCCGACCGCCGGCTCGGGATCGTCAGCTACTCGGTCGAGGACATCCCCGGCTCCGACCACCGGGCGGTCGCGGCCGAGCTAGCCCTTCCCTGAGACCACCTTCTGGAAGGTCATCCAGGTGTCGTAACCACCGAGGGCGACCTCGAGGTCGGTGCCGGTGACGGTGGTGACGCCGCCGGTCCCGTAGAGCTTGGCTTCGATGATCCGGGGGGAGACGCCCGTCTTCGTCACCACGATCTTTTTCAGGCGGCCCTTTAGATAGGAGCCGAGCTTGGCGCTGATTTCCGGGCCGCTGAATTTGAGCGTCCATTCGTGCAGCGGGCAGGCGGAGTCGTAGGGGTCGGGGACGCCGACGAGGTAGGGGACGGGGGAGCCGAAGACGTTGACGGCGCTCTCGGTGTGGCCGCCGGAGCAGGCCGAGTAGAGGGCTTGGGCGACCTTGCCGCCGTACATGATCACCTGGCCGCGGGTCGCGGCGACGGCGGCGTTGGTGGTCGAGTACTCGCTTTCGAGCCCTTTGTAGACCTGGCTGCGGGTGTCGGAATAGAGGTCGAAGCCGTTGCCGCCGACGTCGCCGGTGAGGGCGATCGAGCGGACCGCGACCGCCTGCGCTTTCAGCTCCTCGGCCGGCCAGGAGGGCGGCACCTCGTTCGGCATCACCCCTTTGACGTACTGCTCGAGGGCGAGCGCGTTGACTACGTTCAGCGAGCCGGACTCGCTTTCGGTCGGCACCGTCTCCAGGGCGCCGCGGAAGGTGCCGTAGCCGGCGATCGTCACCTTGCCCGGGCCGGCGGCGCGCAGCGTGCGCCCGCAGTTGGCGAGCCGTTTGCCGGCGGAATTGCGCAGCTTGACCCCGCTGCCGTCGCGGTGGGCCTGGTAGCTGCGGGCGGGGTCGAGGCGGACGCCGCAGGCGCTGGTGGCGCCGCTGAAGCCGACGTCCCCGCCCTCGATCCCCAGCAGCACCCGGACCACCCGCGCCCCCTGGACCGTCCCCAGGCTGGTGCCCGTGTAGTAGTGGCCGAGGATGAAGCGGTAGCCCTTGCCGTGTTCGGCGTAGCCGTAGGCGCCGTAGGCGCTCATCCCGACCCCGTGGCCGAAGCCGCGACCGTGGACGATCCAGCTGACGCTGGCCTGGGCCGCGAGCGGGTACAGGGAGAGCAGGGCAAATCCCGCCGCGCAGGCAGCGAGCAGGGCGCGGAGCTTGTTGACGATCACGGTCTTGGACATCTCCGAAGGAACAGATTCAACGTTGCGGAGTAGCGGCCTGCACGAGCGGGGGCGTACCCTGGATATGCACGCAAATTCGAGGAGGGCGCGATGGCGACGCAGACCGTAGAGGCAACCGACCACAAGCTCCTCGCCGCCGGCGAGTGGCAGGCGACGGGCGAGTGGGACGAGGTGAAGAGCCCCTACGACGGCAGCGTCGTCGGCCGGGTCGCGCAGGGCGACGAAGCGCTCGCGAAGAAGGCGATCGAGGCGGCGCACGAGGCCTTCCTGGCGACCGATTTCCCCCAGCACGAGCGGGCGAAAGTGCTCGACCGAGCCGCCGAGCTGGCGGCCGAGCGCCGCGACGACCTCGCGGCGACGATCGCCGCCGAGGCCGGCAAGCCGATCAAGACGGCGACGGTCGAGGCCGAACGCTGCGTCTCCACGCTCGAGTTCTCCTCGGTCGAGGCGCGCAAGCTGACCGGCGGCACGGTGCCGATGGACGCCGCCCCGGCCGGGGTCGGCAAGCTCGGCGTGATGCTGCGCGTCCCCTACGGGGTCGTCGGCGCGATCAGCCCCTTCAACTTCCCGCTCAACCTCGTCGCCCACAAGCTCGGCCCGGCGATCGCCGCCGGCAACGCGGTCGTCCTCAAGCCGGCCGGCCAGACGCCGATCTCGGCGCTGAAGCTGGCCGAGATCCTGGTCGAGGCGGGGCTGCCGGAGAACTGGCTCTCGGTCATCCCAGGACCGGGGTCGAAGGTCGGCAACGCGATCGTCGAGCATCCGCTGACCAAGGCGATCACCTTCACCGGCTCGGCGCCGGTCGGCTGGGACATCCGCTCGAAGGTCCCGCACAAGAAGGTCAACCTCGAGCTCGGCTCCAACGCGCCGCTGATCGTCGATGCCGACGGCGACTGGGAAGCGGCGGCGGACAAAGCCCAGCTGCACGCGTTCTCGCACGCCGGCCAGAGCTGCATCTCGATCCAGCGGATCCTCGTCCACGAGTCGATCGCCGACCAGTTCACCGAGCGCCTGGTGAAGAACGTCGAAGGGCTGACCGTCGGCGACCCGCTCGACGAGTCGACCGACGTCGGCCCGCTGATCACCCCGGACGACCGCGACCGGGTCAAAGAGTGGGTCGACGAGGCGGTCTCCGCCGGGGCGGAGCTGCTGGTCGGCGGCGAGCTGGTCGACGAGGGCCGCTGCCTGGCGCCGACGCTGCTGAAAGCGCCGCCGAAAGAGGCGAAGGTCTGGTGCGAGGAGATCTTCGGCCCGGTGGCGACGATCGACACCTTCTCGATCTTCGAGGAAGCGCTGACGATGGCCAACGACTCCAAGTTCGGCCTCCAGGCGGGCGTCTTCACCCGCGACATCGGCAAGGGGCTCGAGGCCGGCCGCACCCTCGAGTTCGGCGGCGTCCTGATCAACGAGGTCCCCACCTTCCGCGCCGACCAGCAGCCCTACGGAGGCGTCAAGGATTCCGGCAACACCCGCGAGGGCCCCGCCTACGCCGTCTACGAGCTGACCGAGGAGCGCTTCGTCACCCTGCAGGGGTAGAGGGCGCCGGATAGCCTGCTCCCGGTGAGCGACGAGGGCGACCTGCGCGGCCTGCCGGTCTTCTGCTCCTGGAGCGGGGGCAAGGACTCGGCGCTGGCCCTCTACGAGGCGGTGAGGGCGGGGGCGGAGCCGCGCCTGCTGGTCTCGATGATGACCGAGGGCGGCGAACGGTCGCGCTCGCACGGTCTGAGCCGTGAGCTGCTGCAGGCACAGGCGCAGGCTCTGGGGGTGCCGATCAGGTTCGGCGCCGCCAGCTGGGAGGGCTACGAAGACGAGCTGCGGCGCCAGCTGACCGCCGCCGTCGCCGAGCATGGAGTCGTGGCCGGCGTCTTCGGCGACAAAGAAAAAGCGAGCCCCCACGAGTGGGTGGAGCGGGTTTGCGCCGAAGCCGCCGCCCGCGCCCTGCTGCCCCTCTGGCAGCGCGATCGCAGGCGGCTGATGCAGGACCTGCTCGAGTCGGGGTTCGAGGCGGTGATCGTCGCCGTCCGGGACGGGATCCTCTCGCCGGAGCTGCTGGGGCGGACGATCGACGACGAGCTCGTCGAGGAGATCGCCGCCGCCGGTTCCGACCCCGCGGGCGAGAACGGCGAGTATCACTCGGTAGTCGTCGACGGCCCGCTCTTTCGCCGCCGCCTTCAGCTCGAAGCGGGGGAGCGAAGCCTCCGGGACGGGGTCTGGTTTCTCGACCTGCAACCGGTCGAACAGCGGGCGGGCGCGTCGGTCTGATTCGCAAACCCGCGCCCCGGGTAAGACCGGAGCGCGGATGAAGCAACCTGGCGCCTGGACGAGGGCCTCAGCGCTGACTGGGGCGTTGGCCCTCGTCCTCGGCGCCTCCCCATTTGCTCTGTCTCTTGCCGTCGCCGACCCGCTCGGTCAGAGCACGGTGCAGCAGCGGATCGTTCCCGACGGCTCCGCTGGTTTCGACTATCTGGGGACGGGAGCGGGGGAGCCGTACACGGTGCGCGAAGCCGGGTTCGGCTCGGCGCAGCCCGGGCGCGAGGGCAGGCGGGTCTCGCTCGCCTACTTCGGCCAGCTCTCCGACTTCCAGCTCGCCGACGAGGAGAGCCCGGCGCGGGTCGAGTTCAGCGATCCCGCCGGCTCCCCGGTCGAAGCGGCCTTCCGCCCTTGGGAGGCGATGGAGCCCTTCATCGACGACGCGATGATCCGCCAGGTCGACGCCTTCTCCGGCGCCGCGCCGGTTCCGTCGGGCGATGGCTCCCGGGCGCCGATGAACTTCGCGATCGACACCGGCGACTCGGCCGACAGCCAGCAGCTGAACGAGACCGAGTGGGTGCGGACGCTGCTGGAGGGCGGCACCCTCGATCCCAACAGCGGCATCGACCCGACCCTCTACACCCACCCGCTCTGCCCGGCGATCGGCGTGCCCGGCGCCGCCGAGGCCGCGCGCTACACCGGAGTCCAGGACTACAGCGACTACGTGGAGGGCGTCAACCCCTACTTCTACGACCCTGACGAACCGAGCGGGGCGTCGGCCGGCTGGCCGGAATACCCGGGGCTGATGGACCGGGCGCAGCAGCCGTTCGAGGCGGCCGGGCTCGACGTGCCGAGCTACGTCGCCTTCGGCAACCACGACGGGCTGGTGCAGGGGAACCAGGCGGCGAACGCGGCCTTCGAGCAGGTCGCCACCGGCTGCACGAAGACGATGGAAGGGGTGCCGACCCTGGTGCCGCCGGACCCCGCCCGCCGCTACGTATCCAAAGTGCAGTTCAAGCGGGTATTCGAGGAAGGCGACCAGGCCGACGGGCACGGCTTCGGCGATGTCGACCCGGTCGAGGAAGACGCCTCCCACGCCGCCGCCGGCTACTACAGCTTCGTGCCGGTGCCGGGGCTGCGGATGGTCGCCCTCGACACCGTCTGCGAGGGCGGCGTCGCCGGGCCCTGCGCCGACGGCAACGTCGACGACCCGCAGTACCGGTGGCTGGAAGGGGTGCTGGAGAAGGCGACCGCCGCCGACCAGCTGGTCGTCATCTTCAGTCACCACGCGATCCCCAGCCTGACCGCGAACGTGCCCGACGAGGCGGCGCCGCCCTGCACCGGCCCCGACTCCCACGGCCATGACGCCAACCCCGGCTGCGATGTCGACCCGCGGCTCTCGACCCCGATTCACCTCGGCGACGACATGGTCGCGCTGCTGCACCGCTACCCGAACGTGATCGCCTGGGTAGCTGGCCACAGCCACGTCAACGACGTCACCCCGTATCCGGATCCAAGTGGCAACGGCCACGGCTTCTGGAGCATCCGGGTCGCCGCCGAGGCCGACTGGCCGCAGCAGGCGCGGCTGCTGCAGGTCTTCGACAACCGCGACGGCACCCTCTCGATCTTCGGCACGATCGTCGACCACGCGAGCGCGGCGACCGCGCCGGCGCCGGGGGCCGCCGCCTCCTCGCTTTCGCCGGCCGACCTCGCCTCGATCGGCCGCACCCTCTCCTACAACGACGCCCAGACCGGCGGCCGCGCCTGCTCGCCCGAGCCCTGCGGCGAGGGCGGCCCGGACGATCGCAACGTCGAGCTGCTGGTCGCCGATCCGCGCCGCAGCGCCTCCGAGCCGCCCCTGCGGGTGACCGCGGTGAAGCGCAAAGTCGGCGCCCCGACCGGCCCCTGTGCCCACCGCATCTACGGCAGCCGCAAGGGCGAGCGCCTGCGCGGGACCGGCGGCGGCGACCTGATCCTCGGCCGCGGGGGCAAGGACCGGCTCGAGCCGCGCGGAGGCGCCGACTGCGTCTACGGCGGCCGCGGCGCCGACCGGATCAGGGCGAGGCGCGGCGGTCACGACGTGATCCGCTGCGGCCGCGGCCGCGACATCGCCTACGTCGACCGCGGCGACAAGGTCCGCGGCTGCGAGCGTGTGGTGCGGCAGCGGCGCAAGCGCTAGCGCGCGACCTCAGTCGAGCTCGCGCTCGACTTCGTCCGCCAACGCCGGGTGGTGGTAGGGCCCGGGCTCGCGCAGCCGCTCGATCACGTTGCGGCGGCTGACCGGGTCCTTGTCCTGGCTCAGCTTGCGCTTGCAGACGAACCGCTCGACCCGCATCCGGATCCCGACGGTGCCGCGAGCGAACGGCGTCGCCCACTCGCGCTCGAGGAACATCGGCTCCTCGACCCGTTGCTCGAACCGCTCGACCAGCCGCGTCAGCGTCTCCAAGTTCTCCTCCTCGGAGAGCACCTCCGGCCTCCCGTAGAGATGCGCAACGCTGAAGTTCCAGGTAGGCGCCCGAGTCGCCCCCGCCGCGTACCAGCTAGGCGACACGTACCCGTGCTCCCCCTGCACGATCACCAGCATCTCCGAGTCGCCGATCCCATGCAGATCCTGGTCGGGCTTACCGAGGTGAGTGAGCAGAGTCAGCCCCTCGGCGCCTTCGTCGAGCAGCACCGGATAGTGGGAAGCGACCAGCCCCTGGTTCTCGCTAACAAGCGTTGCCCAAGGGTTCTCTTCAATCAATCCCCGGACGACCTCGAGGTCGTCACAGCTGTACGCCGGGTTGTGCCGCATCCGAACAAGTTAGAGGGGGCGGGGGTGTCCCTCGCC
>JBQCHW010000298.1:0-5244 GCA_051954315.1 Solirubrobacterales bacterium | reverse complement strand
TCATCAACGATCCGCCGCCCATGCCGGTCATGCCGACGAGTACGCCGATGCCCAATCCGAAGAGGACGATTGCCGGGTCCATCAATGTTCCCTCGGGCGCCGCACCGCCCTGATTTCGACTTTCCTGACCTCCTTGGTCAGGAGTGCGGAGTGCGCCAGGATACCAGCATGAAGCCCGAAAGTGGGCAGTCGCAAACGGCTGTGACGCTTCCCACTCCCGCCCCAGACGCCGATCCGGGGGTCACCCTGTCGGCGCTCCAGCACTCCTACGGAGAGCTGCGGACGCTGGCCGCGATCGACCTCGAGGTGGCGGCCGGCGACGTCGTCGGCCTGGTCGGCCCCTCCGGCTGCGGCAAGTCGACGCTGTTGGAGCTGATCTGCGGGCTGCGCGAGCAAACCGGCGGCAAGGTCGCAGTGGCGGACCGCGAGGACGCCGCCGAACGGCTTGCCCACTGCGCCTTCATGCCCCAGCGCGACCTCCTCCTCCCTTGGTACTCGGCCCTCGACAACGCCGCCCTCGCCCTGCGCAACCAGGGCCTGCGGCGCGAGCCGGCGCGAGCGGCCGCCGCCGACCTCTTCGAGCGCTTCGGCCTCGGTGGCTTCGAGACGGCGCGGCCGACCGAGCTCTCCGGGGGGATGCGGCAGCGGGTCGCCTTCTTGCGGACGCTGGTGGCCGGCAAGCCGATCCTGGCGCTAGACGAGCCCTTCGCTGCCCTCGACGCGATCACCCGCGCCGAGATGCAGGAGTGGCTGGCGGCGGCGCTGCGCTCGGACCCGCGGACCGTCATCCTCGTCACCCACGACGTCGAGGAGGCCCTCTACCTCTGCGACCGCGTCGCCGTCCTCTCCGCCCGCCCCGCCCGAATCGTCACCGAGCTCGGAGTGCCGGTCCGCCGCGCCGAGGACCGCGACGCCGCCGTCACCGACCCGTCCTTCGTCACCGCCCGCGAGGAGGCGCTCCGGGCGCTGCGAGAGGGATCGCGATGAGGCGCTTTCTGCTGCCTGCGGCGCTGCTGGCGCTGCTGATCGGGGCCTGGCAGGTCGCGGCCTCGACGGGGGCGATCGCCGACCTGTTCAGCCTCGAACCGTTTTTGGTCCCCTCGCCCGCGGAAATCGGCGAATCGCTGTGGGAGAACCGCTCGCTGTTGGTGGAAAACGCCTGGGTGACCCTGCGCGAGATCGTCTTCGGCGTCCTCTGCGCCATCGCGGTCGGCGTCGGCTTCGCGGTCGCGATGCACCGCTGGCGCACCGTCCACGACGCCACCTATCCGCTGATCGTCGCCTCGCAGACGATCCCGATCGTCGTCATCGCGCCGATCCTGGTCGTCTGGTTTGGCTACGGGCTGGCGCCGAAGATCTTCATCATCGCCCTGATCTGCTTCTTCCCGATCACGATCGCCACCCTCGACGGCCTGCGCTCGGTGGATCCCGAGGCGGTGAAGATGATGCGGACCCTCAACGCTTCCCGCTGGCAGCGCCTCTGGCGCGTCGAAGCTCCAACCGCGTTGCCCCAGCTCTTCACCGGGATCAAGATCGCCGTCGTGATCGCGCCGATCGGGGCGATCTTCGCCGAGTGGGCTGGATCCAGCTCCGGCCTCGGACACCTGATCCAGTCCGATACCGCCAACTTCGAGGTCGCCCGCCAGTTCGCAACCGTGGCCGTTCTCTCGACCATCGCCCTGGCGCTGATGGGCCTGACCGTGCTCGCAGAGCGACGCGTCATCAGATGGCGATAGAACTCAGGCGATGACGCGCTTCCGGATCCCGGCGATCGCGCTTGCCGTTCTCGCCCTCGCGCTGGCCCTGGCCGCCTGCGGCGAGAAGTCCGAGGAAGGCGGCAGCGAACGGCAGAGCTTCAGCCTGACGCTCGACTTCTACCCCAACCCAGATCACGCCGGCATCTACATGGCGCAAAAGCTCGGCTACTTCGAAGAAGCCGGTCTCGACGTCAGCATCGACGCGCCCTCGGACCCGGCGGCACCGGTCAAGCAGGTCGCCGCCGGCCGCACCGACCTGGCGATCTCCTACGAGCCGGAGGTGGCCCTGGCCCGCGAACAGGGCCTCGACGTCGTCGCCGTCGGCGCGCTGGTCAACCGGCCGCTGACCTCGCTGATCTGGCTGGCGGAATCGAAGATCAAAGGCGTCGGCGACCTCAAAGGCAAGACGATCGCCACCGCCGGGATCCCCTACCAGGACGCCTTCCTGAAGACGATCCTCGCCCGCGTCAACCTCACTCCAGAAGACGTGAAGGCGGTCAACGTCGGCTTCGGCCTCCTCCCCGCCCTGGTCGGCGGCTCCGCCCAGGCGATGCTCGGCGGCTACAGCAACGTCGAGGGCGTCGACCTGCGCGAGCGCGGCAAAGCGCCGGTGGTGACGCCGGTCGATCAGCTCGGGGTGCCCACCTACGACGAGCTCGTCTTCGTCGCCAACCGGGAGAAGCTGGAAGAAGACCCGGAAAAGTTCCGCCTCTTCCTCGCCGCCCTCGAGCGCGGCACGAAGGCGGCGGCTGAAAAACCGGGCGAGGCGACGACGGCGATCACCGAAGCCAATCCCGACCTCGAACCGAAACTAGCCGCCGCCGAGGTGAAAGCGACGCTGCCGCTGCTGAGCGCCCGCTCCGGCGACCAGCCCTACGGGTACATGAACCCGAAGGAGTGGGAAACCTTCGCCGGCTGGATGCGCGACAACGGCCTGATCGAGTCTTTGCCGAAGGCGGCAGAACTGCTCGACAACGGCTACCTGCCGTCGGGCGAAATACCCGAATAGCGCAGCTCCCCTTCGGCGATCAGCCGGCTGACCTCGCGCTCGGGCATCGCCGCGTGGAAGAGGTGTCCCTGGGCGAAGTCGCAGCCGAGGCGCTGCAGCTCGGCGAGCTGGACCTCGCTCTCGACCCCCTCGGCGATCACCTCCAAGGAGAGCCCGCGCGCCATCCCGATGATCGCCTCGACGATCGCCGTCGCCTCCTGCTCGATCCCCAGTGCTTCGATGAAGGAGCGGTCGATCTTCAGCGCGTGGAAGGGGAAGCGGTTGAGGTAGGCGAGCGAGGAGTAACCGGTGCCGAAGTCGTCGAGGACGAGGCGGACGCCGAGCTCGCTGAGCGCCTCCAGCGAGGCGATCGCCGTCGCCGACTCGTCGATCAGGACGCTCTCGGTGATCTCCAAGCGCAGGTGGGCCGGATCGAGGCCGGTGCGGGCGAGCACCTCCTCGACAGTGCTCGGCAGGTCGCGGTGGGCGGTCTGGCGGGCGGAGAGGTTGACGGCGACGTCGAGGGGGCGGGAGTCGGGGCGTAGCTGTTGCCAGGTCAGCGCCTGCCGGCAAGCGCGCTCCTGCACCCAGCGGCCGATCGGCTCGATCAGTCCACTGTCCTCGGCGATCGAGACGAACTCGCCCGGTTCGAGCATCCCCCGCTCGGGGTGGCGCCAGCGCACCAGCGCCTCCAAACCGTTGATCTCGCCGCTGCGCAGGTTGACGACCGGTTGGTAGTGCAGCGCCAGCTCGTCGTTGTCGATCGCCTGGCGCAGGTCGCGTTCGATCTCCAGCCGCTTCATCGCCGCCGCCCGCATCTCGGCGTCGAAGAGGACGCAGCGGGAACGGCCGCCCTCCTTGGCCCGGTACATCGCCGCGTCGGCGTCGCGGATCAGGAGCTCGGCGTTGACCGGCCGTTCTCCGGAGCCGCCGGCGACGGCGACGCCGATACTGGCGCTGACGAAGTGCTCGACGCCGTCGATCGAGAACGGCTGGGCGAAGGCGGCGGCGACGCGGTCGGCGATCGCCACCGCCTCGCCTTCGTCGGCGAGCCGGTCGATCAGGACCCCGAACTCGTCGCCGCCGAAGCGGGCGACGACGTCGCCGGGCCGCAGGTGCGAGCGCAGCCGCGGCGCCACCGCCCGCAGCAGCGCGTCGCCGGCGTGATGGCCGAGGCTGTCGTTGATCAGCTTGAAGTGGTCGAGGTCGAGGAAGAGGATCCCGACCGGCGAGCCGGAAACCGCGGCCTTGGCCAGGGACTCGCTGAGGGAGTCGATGAAGCTGAGCCGGTTGGGAAGGCCGGTGAGGGCGTCGTGGAGGACGCGGTAGCGCAGCGCCTGGTCGGCGTTGTGGCGCTCGATCGCGTCGGCGAGGACGTTGGCCGCCGCCTGCACGAAGGGGACGTCTTTGGCGCTGAAGCGATGGCGCTCGGTGGCATGGACGTCGAGCACGCCGAAGGGCCGGTTCTTGCCGTCGATGACGACCGCGAGGCTGCTGGCGGCGCCGAAGGCGCGCAGGACCGGCGGCATCGTGTGGTGCGTCTCCTGCTCCCAGTCGGCAACCACGGCGTGGGTGCCGGTGTCGAGCGCGGCCCCGGCGTGGGAGTCACGGGAGGCCGAGACCCGGCGGCCGGCGCCGGCGGCAGCGCCCTCGAGCCCGGCGCGCAGGTTGAGCCGGCGCCCGTCACGGTCGAGCTCCCAGATGCAGGCGCTGTGGATGCCCTCGACCTTCTGGATCAGAGCGGTCGCCACCTCCATCAGCTCCTGCGGGTCGCCGTTCTGCAGCGCCCGCTCGCCGAGCCGGGCGACTACGGCCTGCTGGGAGAGGGAGCGCTGCAGCTCGCCCTCCGCCCGCTTGCGTTCGCTGACGTCGTAGAGGACCCCATGCCAGATCGGCACCCCGTCCTCGTCGGCTTCCAGCACCGCCTCATCCTGCATCCAGACGACCTCGCCGTCGCGCCTGCACATCCGGTAAGCGACGGGCGTCGTGTCGCGCTTGCCGAGCTGCTCTTCGGTTTCAACCGCCAGGGCCCGGGCGCGATCCTCGGGGTGCAGAAGGCTCGCCCAGAGACCCGGGTCGCGGACGAACTCCTCCGGGCTGTAGCCGAGGATCTCCTCCACCTGGGGGCTGACGTAGCGCCAGCGGCCGCGCTCGCCGAGCTCGGCGGTGTAGACGATCACCGGCAGCCGCTCGACCAGGCGGCGGAAGTCCTGGCCGCCGGCGGCCAGCTCGTCGACGAACCGCTGCACCTCGTGCTCGGGCCAGTTCCTGTCCGCGGGGCGGTGCATCACCGGGCTTATCGACCCCCGCGGGAAGCCGCTTGAGTTTTCTTCCCTTTAAGCCGCGAGGCGCATCGGCGGGCCCTGAGGGACGAGCTTGTAGAGCCCGGCGAGGGTGAGCGCGCCGACCAGGCCCCGGTAGGGCTCATAAGGCGCGTAGAACTCTTCCACCTCGGGGATCGTCGCCCGGCGGCCGCGGCCGCCCAGGCGCCCGACCAGC
>JBQCHW010000297.1:0-5953 GCA_051954315.1 Solirubrobacterales bacterium | reverse complement strand
TACGGCGACCTCGCCGACCGTTTCCCGCTCGTCTCGCTCGAGGACGGCAATGCCGAGGACGACTGGGACGGCTGGCGCGTCGCGACCGAGCGGCTCGGCGACCGGCTCCAGCTCGTCGGCGACGACATCTTCGTCACGAACCCGGAGCGCCTTCAGCTCGGTATCGAGCGCGGAGTCGCCAACTCGATCCTCGTCAAGGTCAACCAGATCGGGACGCTGTCGGAGACGCTCGAGGCGATCCGGATGGCGCGCGAGGCCGGCTACACCGCGGTGATCTCCCACCGCTCGGGTGAGACCGAGGACACCACGATCGCCGACCTGGCCGTCGCCACCGGAGCCGGCCAGATCAAGACCGGCGCCCCCTCGCGCTCCGATCGCGTCGCCAAGTACAACCGCCTGCTGCGGATCGAGGAGGAGCTGGGCTCGGCGGCTCAATTCCCCGGTCTGAACGCGTTCGTCCAACGCCGCTCTTAATGAAGGAAAGCGGGGCCCGGCCGCGTAGCTCCGGGTATGGCAGCCAGCGCTCACGCCGCCCGGCGGGCCTCAGCGCCCCGCAGGCGGCCAGCCGCGCGCAAAGCCCGCCCGGCGGCCCGTCGCGGCCCCAGCCGGATCAAGTGGGACCGCCTCGGCCGCGTCGCCCTCACGCTCGTCCTCGCCGCCGTCCTCTACTCCTACCTGCACCCGACGCTCAACCTCTTCCAGACCTACACCGGCACCGGCGACGCCAAGGCCAAGCGCCACCAGCTCCTGCAGGAAAACCGCGCCCTCCACAAGCGCATCCAGTCGGCCAAAAACCCGCTGGTGATCGAGCGCGAGGCGCGCGCCCAGGGCATGGTCTCCGAAGGCGAAACCCCGGTCGTCATCGGCGGCCGCCTCGGCGGCTGATCTCAAGCTTCGGGGCCTCCCGTGGTTGACCTTGGCTCCTACCTCCTAGGGGCCATCCAGCTGGCGCTGGTGCTGGTCCCGATCTGCTTCAGCGCGTACCGGTTGCGTCAGAAGCTGCTGCCTGCATGGATCGGCGCCCCGGCGCGGCTGGTGGAGTCGGTAGCTGCCGTAGCTCTACTCATCTGGATCTCCGAGATCCTCGGCACGGTCGGCCTCTTCTACGCCGGAGCTCTGATCGCGGCTTCGCTCTTGGTTGCAGGGACGGTTGCGTTGTGGCCGGCGGGTCCTGCCGCCGCAGGGGACCCACCGTCTCCTGCAACTACGCAGGAGACGGTCCCCCCTGCGACGTCACCCACCGGAGGAGCGTTCTGGTCCCACCTTGTGATGTGGGCGGTGATCGGGATCACCGGTTTCACCTGGGCGGTGACGACGAAGCACGCCTTGGACAGAGGGATCTTCAACTTCGATTCGCTCTGGTACCACATGCCGTTCGCGGTCGATATGGCTCAGAGTCACAGCGTGGTGGGGATGCATCACGTCGAGACCGTGTTCACCAATTGGTTCTATCCGCAGAACTCAGAGTTGCTGCATGGCGTGGGGATCCTGCTGACGGGCAGGGACACGCTCTCGTTGTTCCTGAACTTCGGCTGGTTGGCGATGGCATTCCTCGCTGCCTACTGCGTAGGCCGCCCCTATGGGCGTGGACCGACCACCACGGTCGCCGCCGCGATCCTGCTCGCCTGCCACACCCTGGTCGTAAGGGATCCCGGAGCCGCCAAGAACGACCTGGCCGCCGCCGCCCTCCTGCTCGCCTCGATCGCGATCCTGGTCGAGGCCTGGAACGCCAATCGCGTGGTTCCTTTGTCGTCTATATCCGGACAAAGGAACCACGAGATGGAGCGGTGGGCCGTCGGGGCGGCCGGGTTGGCTGCCGGGCTAGCGGCGGGAACCCGTGTGACCGGTCTCGCGATGGCGGGAGCGCTGACGGTTGCTGTGGTGGTGCTGGCGTCTCGGGGGAGGCGAGTCGCCGCTTTCGGGTGGTGGTTCCTGCCGGCGCTGGCCGGCGGGGCGTTCTGGTACCTGCGGAACCTGGTGGTGGCTAGGAATCCGATTCCGGAGGTGGAGAAGCTGGGGCCGATCTCGCTGCCGCATCCGGAGCGGTTGCAGGAAGGGCGGCCGGACTTCTCGATCGCCCACTACGCGACGGACACGGACGTCTGGCGCCATTACTTCTCACCGGGGCTGCACGAGGCGTTCGGGAGCTTGTGGCCGCTGGTGGTCTTCGGCGCCGCCGCCGCGGCGCTGATCGCCGTCTTCCACGGGCGCGACCGGATCGTGCGCTGGCTGGGAGCCGTAGCCCTCTTCGGCCTCGTCGCCTACCTCTTCACCCCCCTCAGCGCCGCGGGAGCCGAGGGGGAACCCGTCGGCTTCGGGATCAACATCCGCTACGTAATCCCAGCCCTCCTCGCCGGCCTCGTCCTCCTGCCCCTCGACCGCTGGTTCGATCCCCCCGAACTGCATCAAATTTCCGGTTTGCCGGCCCGGAAATTTGATGCAGTTCGAACGTGGGGGTTGCTGGGGGTACTGGTGCTTGTTTTCCTCGTCACGAATCGGCCTGACGAGGCACTTCATGACGGGGCTCGGGTCTTTGCGTTCTTGTTCGTCGTCCTGGTCGTAGGGATCCCGGCGCTGCTGCTCTACGCGCGCTCGCGGGGCGCCAGCGCGGCTGTGGTGACGGCTGCTGTCAGCGGCCTGCTCCTCGCCGTTGTCGCGATCGGCTATCCGCTGCAGCGGCACTACCTCGAGGGGCGATACGCGAACGCCGGCTCGAAGGAAGAGCAGATTCCAGGCATGGACCTCGACAAGGCCTACCGCTGGGCCCGCGACGTCGACCAAGCCCGCATCGGTCTCGTCGGCACCACCGCGGGTTTCGCCAACTACGGCTTCTACGGCACCGACCTGTCCAACCGCGTCGTCTACCTCGGCGAAGAGGGCCCGCACGGCGCCTTCAACGCGATCCCCACCTGCGCCGCCTTCCGCGCCGCCGTCAACGACGCCGACCTCGACTACCTGGTCACCGCGCCCTTCCTCAACTTCTTGCACCCGGGCAGCCCGATCCCCTCGCCCGAGGCCCGCTGGCTGCGCGGGGAGAGCGCCGTCCACCCGGTCCTCCGCGAAGACAAAGTCACCGTTTGGAAGGTCGACGGTGCGCTCGACCCTGCTGCCTGCAGCTCCCGCAACGCGCCGCTGCGCGAAGTCCCCAACACGCCGAAAAGCTAACTCGCTCTTCCCATCCACAAGTGGGAAAGGCGGCTCGGTGGCTTGCCGGTGGAAGTTGCCGGGTAACCTCGGCCAATGGCCTACCCGCTCGACAACGCCCTCTTCCAGTGGGAGTCGGGGAAACGGCGGCTCGACGAGTTCGAGGATCCGCGCGAGCGGCGAATGGCTGACCGCGTGGTTGGGGCGATCAGGGACGAACTGCGCCGCCGGATCGGGCCGACCTTCAGCGCCGCCGAACTCGCCGACCTCTATGGCAAGGGCACCGACTGGTGCCAGCAGGTGGCGGCCGACGTCGCCCCGGCGATGGAGGAGGAGGCACAGTCGCTCGGCGACGCGGCCTTCTGGCTCTACCTGCGGGGAGCCACCGATTTCGCCGGCGGGCGGAAGCTAGAGGTCTGAGCTACTCGTCCGAGTCGTCGGACTCGGAGTCGCCGCCGCCGTTGTTCCCGGCGGGCTCGCCGGCGCGGCGGATGACGATCTGGTCGGCCTCGATGCGGACGCTGAGTTCGCGCTTGCCGGCCCAATGCTCTTTGTAGACGGGGTTGTCCTTGACCGAGGCGTCGAGCCAGAGGCCGTAGCCGTCCTCGTCGCCGTGGTCGAAGGTCGCCTCGAGCTCTTTGCGGCGGCCGCGGCCTCCGCGGCGCCCACGACGGCGACGGCGGCGGCGACCGGCGCCTGCGCCCTCGCCCCCCTCGGAGCGCTCCTCGCGCTCCTCGTCCTCGTCATCCTCGGGCTCCTCGTCCTTTTCGGCCTCTTCGGCTTCGGTCGCGGCCTCGATCTCCGCTTCGATCTCGTCGCGGAGGTCGATTTCGCCGCCGCTGTTCTCCTCGTCGGCGTTGAGGTCGTACTGCTTGCGGAAGTCGCGCAGCTCGGTCGTGCTGATCTCCAGCTGGTGGGCGATCCAGGCATCGGTCCGCCCCTGTTGCACCCAGGCGCGGATCTGGTTGAGCTGCGGCTTCAGCGAGCGACGAGCCATCGGCGCGCGAGTCTATTGAAGGAGGGCATTCGGCTGCGTAGCGAGGGGAGGAAGGTGGTTCGGGGCTAGGCCATCAAGAAGGAGAGCGCCTCGAACATCGCCAGCACGACGACGACCACGGTTGCGGTCAGGCAGACGGCAAGGACGCTGAAGCGGACCTTGCCCTCCTGCTCGACACGGTTGATTTTCCGCGCCCGCGAGCGGTTGGCGGCGCGGCGGCGAAGCTGCTCGCGGCGGCGGCGCTCGAGGTAGGTCTCCTGCTCGAAGGCGGTCTCGAACTGGGAGATGCTCTGTCGCATTCTCATAAGGAAGTCGTTCCGCCGACCATCGGGATGGCCTCGGGAACAGCGGGGACCGTAGCAAAAGATCTTGCACGGCTCACGATTCGCTCACATTTCAGCAGGAGCCCCAGAGGCCGCGTCCGGCCCGTGCAGCCGCATTCTCAAGCCGTTTGAAGCGCCCAGCGTAGCGGTCGTTCGGCGGGATCGTCAGGGTGCGGGCGAGCCCGCGCCGCGCCAGCTCGGCGTTGACGAAGCGGTCGCCGCCGTGCCTCGCAGATGGCAGGTAGACGTAGGCGAGCAGTCGCCCATAGACATCGCGGCGCTCGACTCCGAAGACGAGCCGCACCCGCCGGTGGGTCACCAAGCGCGCATTGAAGCGGTGCGCTCGCGGCCCGAAGCACTGCACCGGCGTCCCCGGCTTCACCGTCTCCGGCGTGTCGACGCCGATGTAGCGGACATCCTCGCGCTCCCCGTCGAGCCGCACTTCGATCGTGTCCCCATCGACCGCCCGCAGCACGTAGGCCGAGGCGCTTCGCGGCGGCTCCTTGGCAGGCAGAAGCTCCCACGGCCGCGCCAGCACCACCGCGGCCGCAACGAGCAGCACCGCGCTCCCGTACCCACGCCCGCGTCCATGAGAAAAGCCCACCTCCGCCTAAGCGGAGATGGGCCGAAATTCTCCCCCTCGCGGAGGTGTTCCGGTCATTTATTCCGCATAGCGGTGCAAATGACCGGAGCGCTCCCTTACGGGGTACGGCGAACGTTGCTGAGAAGTGCTTCCTTGATCTGGCCGACGATCTCGATCGCCTCGTTCCACTCGCGCTGCCAGACGTTGCGGCCGAAGATGACGCCGGAGCCGCCCGCCTGCATCACGTCGCGGGTATTGGTGAGGACCGTCTCGTCGTCGGTCTTCGATCCGCCGGAGAGGACGACGAGGGCGCGGCCGGCCGATTCGACGCACTGGCGGATCGCCTCGGTCTGGTCGACTTCCATCTCGTTGTAAGGCGCCGGGGCGTCCTTGTCCTTGCCCGGGTCGATCTTCGGCATGTTGAGCTTGACCACGTCGGCGCCCATCTCCATCGCCATCCGGGCCGCGTAGTCGATCGCGTAGAAGCTGTTCTGGCCGCCCTTGGCCTCGACGGCTTCGCCGCGCGGGTAGCTCCAGACGACGAGCGGCATCCCGAAGCGGTCGCATTCCTCGCGCACGCGGCGCAGCTGGGCGAGGTCCTCGTCCTGGCGCGGCGAGCCGACGTAGAGCGTGTAGCCGATCGCGTCGGCGCCCAGCCGGACGCCGTCCTCGACGCTGGCGTTGCAGGTCGAGAGCGCTTTCGAGGAAGAGGGGATGTCGGTCTTGCCATTTACCTTGAGGATCAGCGGCACCCGGCCGGCGTAGTCGGGGTAGTACTTCTCGGCCATCCCGATCTGGCAGGCCAGCGCCGAGTAGCCGGCCTCGGCGGCGAGCCGGAACTGGTAGCCGGGGTCCTTGGAGGCCGGGTTGGGGAAGAAGTCGCGCGGGCCGTGCTCGATCCCCTGG
>JBQCHW010000296.1:0-2903 GCA_051954315.1 Solirubrobacterales bacterium | reverse complement strand
GGCGATGTGGTGCGGGTCGACGCCGGCGACGGCGAAGTCGTCTTCGAGCGCGCCGGGACGCCTGCTGCAAGCGCGGCGTAGGGCTCAATCTCCCGTCTGTTTCTGCCGAAACAACAACACGCGAAAGGTGCTCTTTAATTGTCTGGTGCAAGCTGGACGATGGGAGAGACGCGGCAGAGCCTGATGGAGAACGACCAGACCCCGATCAACGCGCGGCCGAAGCGCCGCCCGCCGGAGGCCTTCGAGGACCTCTCGCTGGCGCTGCGCGAGCACCTGCTCTGGCCGGTCGAGGACCGGCTGCTCGGCCTCGGCAACCGCGGCCGCTCGGCGGTCGCCGGCGGTGCCGTCGTCGTTGCGCTGGGCCTGGGGATCGGCGGCTACTCGCTGCTTGGGTCCGGAAGCTCCGAACCGGCCGCGACCGCGCCGGTCGCGGTGGTCAGCAAGCCGGCGCCCGAGCCCGTCCCGGCCGCCGCGCCGGAACCGGAGTCGAAGCCCGAACCGACGCTGCACGGCGCCGCCCCGGTCTTCAAGCCGGCTGACGACTCCGAGAAGGTCGGCCAGTCGCAGGGCGTCGAGGGCGCCAGCGGAGGCGCCGAGGCCGCCGCCAACACCGGCAACCCCGCCACCGACACCATCACCTCCTCCCCCTCCACGAGTGCCGGTGCCGCGGCGACTTCCGCCGCCGCCCGTCCCGCCGACCTTCCCGACGGGCCCCCGGCCGGCCCGGCCGCGATCGCCGTCGCCCGCAAGTTCGCCGACGCCTTCGTCGTCTACGAGACCGGCGGCGCCGAAGAAGCCCGTGAGACCTTCAAGACGACTGCCACGCCGGAGCTGACCAAAGCCCTGATGCAGCGTCCGCCGCGACAGCCGGCCGGGGTCGAAGTGCCGCAGGCCAAGGTCCTGAACATCGTCCCCGCCCCCTCGCACGGGACGATCTACCCGCTCAGCGTCTCGCTGCTGCGGGTCGGGGCGACCAGCGAGCTGCGGCTGGAAATGGAACAGCTGAAAAACCAGGGCTGGCGCGTCACCAACGTCCTCGGCTGATGAAGCAAGGGGCCAAGATCAGGACGGTCGTGGCGACCGCGGCGGCGACGGTGGCGCTGGCGGTGCCGGTGGCGGTCGCCCGCGCCGAGGCCGAAACGGCTGCGACCCCCTCGGCCGAAACGACGGTCGAAGCCCCCAGCACCGCGACGCCGGAAGCTCCCTCCACCTCGGTCACCGCGGAACCGGCCGAACACTTCGTGCCGCCGCCGGCGGAAGAACCGACCGTCAAGCACGGCGCGACCCTGGTCTCACCGCCTCCCCCGGCCACCCACACCCCGCCCCCGAGCGGCGGCGTCAACGCCGGCAGCGAGAAAGCAGGCACGGGAGGCGCGGCGTCGGAAAGCGCGGAAACCGAAACTTCGGTCGGCGCTGTCAGCGCTCCGAGCCCGACTACCTTCGCGATCCCCTCCTTGCCCTCTTCCAGCTGCGCGATCAGCGGCGTGCCGCCGGTCCTGATCCCGATCTACCAGGGCGCCTCGGCGAAGTACGGGCTGGGACCGCAGGGGCCGGCGATCCTCGCCGGGATCAACGCGGTCGAGACTGCATTCGGCACCAACCTCGGTCCCTCCTCGGCCGGTGCGGTCGGCTGGATGCAGTTCATGCCAGAAACCTGGGCCAGCTACGGGGTCGACGCGAACGGGGACGGCGTCGCCGACCCGAACAACCCCGAAGACGCGATCTACGCCGCCGCCGGCTACCTGAAAGCGGCCGGGATGCCGGCCGACACCTACGGCGCGATCTTCGCCTACAACCACGCCGACTGGTACGTCGAAGAGGTCCTGGCGAACGCCGGCTGCTACGCCGACGAAGTCGGCAGCAACTCCTTCAGCGCCGTCGGCCTCGGGCCCCAGATCCCGGTCTTCACCTGCGAAGCCGCGCCGGACTGGAAAGACAAGATCCCGGAGGAATACCTGGCGGCCTTCGAGCAGGCGGCGGCCCGCTACGAACTCGGCAAGCGCGGCGTCTGGACGCTGGCGGCGATCTCCCACCTCGAGTCGAACTTCGGCCGCGGGATGAGCAAACGGCAGCTGCGCACCGAAAGCGCGCTCGGGCTCGACGCGATGGAGTGGCGCCGCTACGCGGTCGACGGCGACAACGACGGCAAGGTCCGCCACGGCGACATCGACGACTCGGCGGCGACGCTGGCGCGCCTGCTGTGGTCCCGCGGCGGCATCCAGGCCGGTGTCTTCACCCACAACCAGGCCGAGTGGTACGTCGACGAGGTCCTGCAGGAGGCCGGCGAAATCGAAGGCGGCTGCAAAGTCCGCTACATCGACTGGCGGATCGCCCCGCTGGCGACCGGCTTCGAAGCGCCGGGCGCCAACGCCGTCCTCACCCCCGCGGGCCTCGCCGCCGCGCCCCGCAGCGCCCCGCCCGCGATCAAGGCCGTGATCGCCGCCGCCAACTCGATCGCCGACACCCCCTACGTCTGGGGCGGCGGCCACGGCTCCTGGTACTCCTACGGCTACGACTGCTCCGGCGCCGTCTCCTTCGCCCTCTACGGCGGCGGCCTCCTCGACACTCCCCTCACCTCCGGCTCCCTCGAGTCCTACGGCGAACCCGGCCCCGGCCGCTGGATCACGATCTACGCCAACGCCACCCACACCTACATGACCGTCGCCGGCCTCCGCTGGGACACGGTGGGCGACGCCGAAGGCACCGGCCCCCGGTGGCACGTCGAGCCGCCGTACCCGGACGGCTTCGTGGTGCGGCATCCGCCTGGGTATTAGCGGTTGCTTGTAGGGAGGGGTGGGGGTCCCTCTCGAGACCTGGGTTGCCGGCCTCTAAGCATCCGGCTCTCGCTGAGTGATCTGTGCCGGCAACAGGACGCCGGCCCCGAGAGGGACCCCCACCCCTCC